>DASZWQ010000107.1 GCA_035546535.1 Pirellulales bacterium
CGTTGCCATTTCGGTCGGCGCGCAGTATACCAAAGCGCACGCATCAGCGTCTTTTGATGGGACGGCCTTTTGATCGGAGCACGATGCGATGAGTACACAGGGCATTCGTCACGAATCGACCTGCCGCGGGCTGGCCGGTTCGTCGATCAATCGTCGCGCGTTTCTTCATACCACGGTCGCCGCGGGCGGGGCGGGCGTGGCACTGCCGCAATTGCTCGCCGCGCGCGCTTCGGCGCGCCAGGCCGGGCGACCGGCGCGCGACACGGCCGTGATCCAGATCTGGCTGGGCGGCGGACCGTCGCAGTTCGAAACCTACGACCCCAAGCCGGACGCCCCGGTTGAATATCGAGGTTCATTCGGTCCGATTGCGACGCGGCTCTCGGGCGTGCAGATTTGCGAAGTCTTGCCGCGTCACGCCCAAATCCTGGACCGCGTGGCGATCCTGCGCAGCGTCTATCACAACAGCGGCGATCACGACGCCGGCATGTACTTTTGCGTAACCGGCAAAGCAACCAAGTTTCAGCCGTCGACCGGGTCGATCACCGCACGTGTCCGCGGCGCGAACACCCCGGGCTTGCCGGCCTACGTCCACCTGGGCTTTCAGCCGGTGACGAACCTGGTGTTCGTGCCGAACTTTCGCTCGGGATATCTAGGCGGCGGGTACGATCCGTTTTACCTGACCGATGACCCGGCCGACCGCAAATTCCAGGTACCCAACTTGCAACTGGCCGATGGCATGACGATCGACCGGCTCGGCGATCGCCGTTCGCTGCTTGCGCATTTCGACCGGCTGCGCCGCCAAAGCGATCGATCGGGGGCCATGCAAGCGCTCGATCAATTCGACCGCGCGGCGTACGAAATGGTGACCGGGGCGGCAGCCCGCGAGGCGTTTGATTTGTCGCGCGAAGATACCGCGACGCGCGAGCGATACGGCCTGCACCGTTGGGGACAGAGTTGCTTGCTCGCCCGGCGACTGGTCGAGGCGGGCGTGACGTTCGTCACCGTGAACTTCGATCCCCATTCGTTCAGCTACGATCAGCACGTGAACATCCGGAAAGGAATGCAGAGCGCCGGGCCGCGCATGGATTCGGCCATCTCCTCGCTGGTCGAAGACGTGTACCAGCGCGGGCTCGATCGCCAGGTGCTCGTCGTCGTGTGGGGCGAGTTCGGCCGCACGCCGATGGTCAACGCTTCGGCCGGCCGCGATCACTGGGGACAAGTGATGAGCGTGCTCGTTTCCGGTGGTGGCTTGCGCATGGGGCAGGTCATCGGTTCGTCAAACGACAAGGGGGAAGTGCCGAAGGACCGCCCCATCACGCCGTACGACGTCGTGGCCACGATGTACCGGCATCTCGGCATCGACCCGGCGACGACGTTCGCCGATCTTTCCGGGCGGCCGCAGGCGCTGTTGAACGAAGGGACGGTGATCGAGGAGTTGGTGTAGAGCGATGGCACGAGTGGCATGCTTTTCGCCGTCGGCGATAAGCACGCCGCAACTTGCACCTGCGCGAGCAGCTACTTCTGCATCTGCTGCCGGGCCGCGCGTGCGTCGCACTTCGGCACTGGTGGACGAGCCACCAGTGGCACCCGATTCGGGTCGGCGCGGAGCATGCTTATTCGCCTGTGGCGAAAAAGCATGGCACGAATGCATCACTTTGCGGGCGGCTTGCTCTTCGCTTTCTCGTCCAACCGCGGCGTCAGCACCACCGAGACCTTGGTCCCCAGCGGCGGGATGGCATCGGTCAGGGCCTCGAACAGCAATGCTTCGTTCGACTGGCTGCTCTCGACCGGCAGGTCGAGCATGGCGCTATTGAAATTCGAGATGCAGATGAAGTCGCCGTCCTCGGCCTTGTAGAACTCTTCGCCGCTGGTGTCGTCTTTCCAAAAGCCGCTGCCGCCGAACACCCAATAGTCGGTCATCGCGCGGCCGGTTTTTACGTTGCGAATCCAGTCCTGGGCGTTGGCCTGGCGACGCTTCCCTTGCTCGTCGGTCCAGTACACCGTCACGTCGACGCGCGGCCCATGCGCCGGCTGGTACTTTGGCACGAATTGCGCCGCGGCGCCCGGCATGGCACCCAACCTGATGAGCGCCGCGTGTACGACGTGGGCCTTGGTGGGCACCGCCACGATCGATTCGTGCTCTTTCGTTCCCTTGAGGCACGCGAACATCTCCATCTGCCCTTCGCGCTGACACACCTCGCCCACGACGATCACCCGCTTGTTCTTCAGGTCGAGCCAGACCTTGCCGTCGGGCATGAGCCGCCTGGTGCCGGGCGGATCCTTGGTGTCGTCACGATCCGCCTGGGGGTCAAGATTCGACGCGGCGCTGGACGCCGACGCGGTGGACTCTTTTTTTTGCGCCGCGGCCGGCGCGGCGTGCAAGAAAACGACCGCCGCCACCGCAGTAATCGCCAGCATTCCTCGCTGCATGGAACGGCTCATAAATCCTCGGGCCAATGAACGGTGGTTTTCGCGAAAATCTCCCCGCACGACGGGTTTAAATCTCGCTTCACACTGTTAAGATACTGCCGTGCTGGCAGGGCGTCCAATTGGTTCGTCGCATGCGCGGCGAAAGAACCAGCGCGGTTTGCGCAGACGCGCTGCACCCGTCCCAGAAAGACGATTGCTCACTGCCGGGCCGCGCCCGTGGCGGCCGGGTGAGGGATCGAAGGAAGTAAGGATTTAGCCACTGATGGCAACCATGCCCAGCCGCGGCGCCGCCTCTCGCAGCGTTCTACCGCTCCGCAGTCGCGATCCCCATGTTCGCGACGTGATCGGCAGCCACGCCGCCTCCTTGGATTCGACCGCGGGAGACGCCATCATGGGCGATGCCATCTGGCATCGTTCGACGCCGGGGCACATCGTCCGCGCCGAAAGTTGGGGCACCGACAGCAAAGGCTGGAATGAATGGCGCGCCTACCTGGCTCGTCGCGCGGCCAAGGTCAGCATCGCGACGCTATTCCCGGGCAAAGGACCGTCTCTGGCCTGGGGCATGCCTGCTTGTACAGCGACGACGCTCTCCGCGCGGCTACCGTCGACGCGCGATCTCGTGGTCGCGTTGGATCGAGTGGAGCGTGGTAAATCGTGGCCGCTCAGTGGATCACCGCTCGAGCTGGCGCTCGCCTGGATGGCCGATGCGGCGCGACGCCAGGCGCCGCTCTTCGGTCTCGAGGGCCTGGCCTGGGCTCGGGCGCTGCCGGCCCTGGCTGCCGAGCTTCCGGGCGACGCCTGGTGGCAATTGCTCGATTCTCTGCTCCGCGTCGCTGATACGGCCGACGCCTTGCAGGACGGGCTCGCGCGGCAATGGCTGGGCGCCGAGCTTCCGTTTTCGCTCGCGTACGTCCTGCCCGAATTGAAGCCGGCCCGCAAGCTGGCGCGGCGCGGCGGTCAGGAGCTGGCAACCGCGCTGCGGACACTCGTGGCGGCGGATGGGATGCCATCGGCCAAACAGTTGGACCTGGTGCCGGCGCTCTTGGCCACATGGGCTCGTTCGCGCGAGCTGTCGTGCCACTTGAAAAAAGCCGGCTGGAACGCTGAGGCCGAAGAACGATACACGCATTTCGTCCGCCAGATGCTCCGTCTGGCACGGCGTGATGGAACAATGCCCTTTGCGACGGCGCCGGCCGATCGTACGCGCCGCGATCTTCTGGCCGCCGCATGCGCAGGGCTTGACCGATCGGAGCGTGCATTGGCCACGGCCCTCATCGGCGATCGTGACCTGCCGCGAAACCTGCCGGACAAATCATTGCCCGCCCCGGCCGCCAACAACGAAACGGCCGGCGTCACGGTGTTGCGTCCCAACTGGTCGCGCGGGCGCGAACGGGTCGTGCTCGCGCGGTCAGGGGCTACGACGCGCATGGAGCTGAGCAGCGGCCGCGACGTACTATGGTCGGGAACGTGGACGTGCGAGGTCCGCCGCAATGGCGAGTTGCTCGTCCCGGAAACGGATGCCGAATGGGACGAAGTCTGCTGGACCAGCACCGACGATGCCGATTACCTCGAATTGGAAATCGCGCTGCCGCAGGGCATTCGCGTGCAGCGACAGATCGTGCTGGCGCGCGAGGATCGGTTTCTGTTCCTGGCCGATGCGGTGTTGGGTACGGAACCGGCGGCGCTCGAATACCGCGGCGCGTTTCCGCTGGGAGCGGACATCAGCTTCGATCCCTCGACCGAAACGCGCGAAGGATATCTCGTCGGCGGCAAGCCGCGCGGGCTTGTCTTTCCGTTGGCGTTGCGTGAATGGCGGGCCGAGCCGAGCGCTGGCGCCTTGGAATCTCCCACCGAGCAATCGCTCGAGCTGCGCGCCGCCCGACAGGAAGCGCGCTGCCTGTATGCTCCCTTGTTTATCGATCTGCACCCGCGGCGGATGTTCCGCCCGGCCACCTGGCGGCAGTTGACCGTGGCCGAAAACCGGCAGACGCTGTCGCCCGACCTGGCGGTGGGCTACCGCGTACAGGTGCGCAACGAGCATTGGTTCGTTTACCGATCGCTGGGCCCGCGAGGGAATCGCACGCTGTTGGGACACAACCTGGTCTCGGAATTCCTGGTGGCGCGGTTCAAGACCGACGGCGAGATCGAACCGCTGGTGGAAATCGAGTAGTCCCCGCCGCGCCCCTCCGACCGCAGTCGGAATTGCCGCGGATCATCCGCGCGCGAGCGCGTGCATGGTTGCCGCTGTCGCTTGTTGGTAACCTTGTTCGACGGCGTTGCGCTGCTCGCAGCGCACTGGCTTGCCGTGGCGAACCTCTTCCCTTGATCGATGTCCGACGCTCGCCGCATTGCCGACAATCTGGCCCACGTCCGCGAGCGGATCGCGGCGGCCGCGGCGCGCGCTGGCCGAACGGCCGAAGGTATCACGCTCGTCGCGGTTACGAAATATGCCGAGGAAGCGTCGATCGAAACTCTCATCGATGCCGGCTGCCACGATTTGGGAGAGAGCCGGCCGCAGCAACTCTGGCAGCGAGCTGAACGATTCGCCCATCGCGGTATCCGCTGGCACATGATCGGCCATGTGCAGCGCAATAAGGTGGCGCGCACGTTGCCGCTCGTGTCACTCCTTCATTCCTGCGACAGCCTGCGGCTGGCCGAATCGATCGAGCACACGGCCGCCGAGCAAAAGATCGAATGCGTGCCGGTGCTGGTCGAAGTCAACATCTCGGCCGATCCGGCCAAGCACGGTTTCGCTGCCGGCGAAATGGCTGCCTCGCTCCACCGCTTCGGAGAATTCCAGCGCGTGCAAGTACGCGGACTGATGGCGATGGCCGGTCGCGCCGATGATGCCGTCGCCGCGCGAGATGATTTCCGCCGGCTGCGACAGCTCCGCGACGACTTGCGCGCGGCGGCGCCGGTCAACGTGTCGCTCGATGAACTATCGATGGGCATGAGCGGCGATTACGAAGTGGCGATCGAAGAGGGGGCCACGATCGTCCGCGTCGGCTCGGCGTTGTTTGAATGAAGGAAGGGAACGATGATCGCTCTGAAATCGCACGCCGATGGCGTCGTGTTGCCGGTGCGAGCCCAGCCCGGCGCCAGACGCAATTGCATCACCGGCGAACACGACGGCCATCTGAAGGTCAGCGTCACCGCCGCGCCGGACAAGGGCAAAGCCAACCAGGCGATCATCGACGTGCTCTGCGAGCATTTGTCGCTCGCCCGCAGCCAGGTGGAACTGCTCTCGGGAGCCACGTCGCGGATCAAACAGTTTCTGGTGCGCGGGGTGTCGATCGAGGAACTCGGGCGGCGGCTCATCCAGGATTAGGGACGTCCAGCACACGAAATGATCCTCGGTGGACGGGGGAGGGTCGCCCCGGGGGACGGAAAAAGTGGCCGATGCGGCCAGAAACCGGCCTGCGTGGTGACTATGCTTGATGGGTTCGCTGCTTGGCCGGCGCCAAGTAGATTCGCCCATCCTTGATGTTCACCGATGATCGAGACTCGCACCTACGAGGGAGACGCCGCGACGATTGCCCAGTTCGCCGCGCGCATCTGGCAGGGGACCTATGCCGGCAAGATGATGCTGCCGCTGTGGGATGCCCGCTATTTCGATTGGCAGTTGCTCGCCCAGCGGCCGGGCGGACGCGACTTTCTGGTCGCCGCGTACGACGGCACGAAACTGATCGGCAGCTTGCTGGGCGAGAAATTTCGCTTCCGTCTGCACGGCCAGGATTTCGACGCCACGATGGGAAGTTGGCTCACCGTTGATCCGGACTATCGCCGGCAGGGAATCGGCATCAAGCTCTTCGAAGAGCAGCGCCGACGACATTTGGAACACGACGCGAAGTTCCATCTCGGTTACGGCTACACCGGCGCTCGCATGAGCATGGGCCCGAAATTCTGGAAGAGCTTTCCGGACAACACGGTGCTGCTGGGGCACGTGGGCTTCTGGGCGCGGATGTTCGATCCGCCGCTGGTCTCGCAGTGGGACCTGACGCTGCGCGATCGCATCGGATCGCGCATCCTGGGAGCGTTCCAAAGCCGGCATCCGAAGCCCAGGCGGCAAGGTGTCTATCGACGCTATCGGCCCGAGGATTTGGATGACTGCCTGAAGCTGGCTCACGGTCTGCTCGATCGAGTCGACCTGGGTTACGTCTGGAGCCGCGAGCGGCTGGCGCATCAGCTCGCGGGAAGCGACATGCCGCGCACGCTGGTGGCCGAAAAGGACGGGCGCGTCGCCGGTTTCGTGAACTGGTATCTGCTCGATTTCCTCGGCCGCTACCCGCTGCCCGGCGCCATGGTCGACCTGATGGCTTTCGGTTCGATGACTTTATCGGAGAGCAAGGACCTGCTGCGGGCCGCCTTGGATCAAATCGTCGGCGAAGGTGCCAAGTTCGCACTGGCGTTGCGGCTGCCCTGTTACCCGTTCATGCCGCTGGCCCAGACCGGCTGGATCACGATGCCGCGTGATTTCAGCTTGATATGCGTAAGAATGGACAGGTCGTTTCCGCTCGACGGAGCGCGCCGGCTGCACGTGCATTGGCGATAGGCGTGAGGCAATCCGGCAGTGAGGATACAGCGTATTTTTTAAGAGTATCTCTTGTGTTCCACCTCGGTTAGCATCGGCTTAATACGATTTTCGCTCGTCGGATTACCAGGATGCTAAAGGGCCTTTCGGGGCGCCCCGATGCGATACGTCATCACCCCAGCACTGACCGGCGAGCTGCTGCACGACTGGCTGGTCGTCAGCGAACGATACGACGATCCGTACGTCGATCCGCGGATGATCGCGGCCGTGCAAGAGAGCATGGCGAATCAGGCCCGGTTCTCGAACGTGATCGTCTACGACGAAGACGATCATCCGGCGGCCATCTCCTGCTTCTTCGCCGAGCGCGCGGACACCCTCTTATTAGCGCCGCCGCGCGTGCGCCGCGTGGCCCAGGCCATACGTCGTCTGCGCCAGAAGTTCTTTCGCTTCCCGATGCTTTTTTGTGGCCTGCCCGCCTCGGCCGGTTGGAACCAATTGCGCTTTCGGCATGGTACGGACGTGCCCGCGGCATTGCAGGCGATTCATCGCGCTCAGGAAGAACTGCGTCGCCCGGCGCGCGCCTGGGCTACGGTTTTGATGGAATTCGACGACACCCAAGCAGCGGATTTACACGGCCTGGAAGATCTTGGTTACGCGCGGGCGGACAGCCCGCCCATGTATGTGCTGCCGGCGCAGGGGCGGACGTTCGAGGAATACGTGGCGGCGATGAAATCGCATTACCGGCGGATGATTCCCCGTTCCGAACGCAAGTTCGCGAAATCGGGGATTCGCGTTGCTCACCTGAGCGGAGGTGACGCATTTCTGAACGCGTTCACGGACGAAGTGTACGACTTGTATTTGCAGGTCGTTCGTCGCGCCGACATCGTCATGCACGTTTTGCCGGCCGCTTATTTTCGCGCACTCGCACAACAGTTTGGCGAACAGTTCCTTGCGACGATTCTCTATCAAAATGAGCGACCGGTGGGGTTCGCGATCGGTATCATCGCCCACAACTCGTACTATGGGCAGTTCATTGGGCTCGACTACGCCGGGAAAGAGGCGTCGGATCTGTATTTCAATTTGTTTTACGAGAATTTGCGTTTCGCCATGCAGCGGCGCGTGGAGCACGTCTTCATGGGGTCGGACTCCGATCGCTTCAAGCTGCGCCTTGGCTGTCGGCGCTCGCGCCGCCATGTCTACATCCACTTGCACGGCTGGCCCGATCGTCCGTTTCGCCGGACGAAGCGATTGTGGCTGCCACCGATCGAGTACGTGGACCACGAGATGGATGTCTTCCTCGCGCCCGCTGCGTCGATGCCGACTTCCTCAGCGATCGTGCCGTCCGATGGTGGCGGCGCAATTGCCTCGCCGGTGTCGCCCAAAGCTTAAGACTGATCGGCGCCGTTTTCACAGCTTCGGAATCTCGGGCACATCAATCCCTAGCGCCGTGGCCAGGTCGACGGCATGCTCCTGCTCTTCGACCAGGATCTGACGCAGCGTTTCGCACAGCGCGTATTCTTCCAGCGCGTCCGCCTGGCGAATGCGCTGGCGGTAGTTGGCGATCGTCTGCAATTCGTTGTCCAGGTCGAATCGCAGCATCGCTTTGGCGTCTTCCGACGTTTTCACGGGCTTGGGTGTCACGGTCGGCGCGCCTCCCAGATAGTCGATCTGATTAGCGATCTTCAGAGCGTGGGCCAATTCCTCGCCGGCGTGCTTTTCCAGTTCGCCGGCGATGTTCATGTACTCCGCCCCTTTCAGCACCTGGCTGTAGTTCACGTAAGCGATGATCGCCTGGTACTCGCGCGCCAGATCTTCGTTCAGCGCGGCAATGAGCTTTTCGCGAGCGGCCGATTTGTCGTCTGCCATAACGGTAAATCTCCGAAGTTCAGAGGAAGGTTGTTCAAGACATGGTTGTTGGATGGCGAGCCGGTAGCGCCGCGGGCAGTCTGGTTCGCTTCAGTTCGAAATTCCCCTCGTAGCGATCGCCGCCGAAGTTCACGCGAAACAACTCTCCATTGATGCGGCCCCGCCACTGGTACTCGGCGCCCTCAATCACGGCTGTTCCATGCAGGTGATCCGGTGAACCCTGGAACCTCACTCGATAGTCGAAGTCCACGCCTTGCCAGGTGCCGAAGAAGCGGCCTTGCCATTGCTGGTTCGCCTCGGGCGTGATGATGGCCGTCATCACCCCGTCGAGCTTGCGATTGGTCGTCTTCCACGGCCCTGCGAAGACATAGTCCTCGGCCTGGACGTGCTCACCCGCGGCCAGAAGCAGTAACGCGCAAAGCGCCAGTCGCATGGATTGCCTCGACCATGTTCGGCGACGGATCGGTTGACAGGTCGGTTGATTCGCCGCCGACCAGCTTGGGCAAATCGCGCGCCAATCGAAGGGAGGACGCCCAAAAGACGGGGCGCCACGGCGGTCGCCGATCAGTCCGCCACTACCGCGGCGCCTGCGACGGGAATGTGAAGTATGCGGAGTTTTGGCGACCCAATGGCCGAAGTGCCGCCAGCGCGGCCGCCGCCCCACCGCTCTTGTCGTGCGCGCTGCGCAGTTAGTTGCGATCGCGCAGCAGGGCGACGTACATGCGCAGCTCGGCGACTTCCTCGCGCAGCTGCTCGAGCTCGAACCGGACGTTCGACAGGTCCGACTCGACACCCAAATGCTTGGCCTTCTGCAAATTGATCGTGGCCAACTCGACCCGCGCCTTGAGGAGCGCGATTTCCTCGGCGCTGATCGTGCCCGAGAACTGCACGTTCGCCGCCTCGGCCTTGCGCAGGGCTTCTTGTTCTTCGCGCAGCTCGGCCTCGGCGCCCGAGACGAAGATATCGCCGTCGTTGCTCGCGTCGTCGTCGACCAGCTTCACGCGTTCCTGAGCCTCGCGAAGCCCCTCTTGGATGGCCTGGATGACGGTCGGGCGAATCGTATTGGGCAAGCGGCGGTTGGTTTCTTGATACTTGGCCAGCGTGGCTTCCATCACGCGCACGTAGGCCTTGGCGTAGCGCAGATCGAGGTCTTTTTCGGTTGCCTTCTCCTTGGCATCATCCTTCGTGCCGCTTTCGCCGGCGCCTTGCTTTTGCTGCGCGGAGAGAGGAGCGGCCCATTGCAAAAACAGGCTGCTGCCAAGGACCAGACCGGCTACGAAGATCCCTCGTCGATTTCCCATGATATCAACCTCGATCCCTTAAAAGTGATGGCAAGTCGCGCGGGGAAACGCGCGCCCTCGGGGGGCACGGACCACGCGGAAATATAGCTTCCGATTCAGCCGCCGGCATGGCAACGATTTTGACGCCTGCCCGGGCTGCGTGCGGCCAGTTGCAATCGTTACAGCGTGGGGGCCGATAAGGGTTTGCCGATCAAAAGCACGTCGGTGGCCCGTTCCCGCGCCAACCGATACAATTCCTCCGTTCTCTCTTTGGATTTCCAATCTGTTGCGTCGTTTCGCGAGGTTTAACTGCCGTGAACAAAGAGCTTGCCGATCGCGCCAAGGGTATTCGCCAGAGGGTCACCCAACTGCGGGACTCTCTTTGACTTTGACGCGCGGCAACAGCGCGTCACCGCGATCGAAGCGCAGATGAGCGAGCCGGGCTTCTGGGATAAGCCCGAGGCCGCTCAAGCCACGGTGGCCGAGTTGAAAGCCGTATCGGCGATCGTGAAGCCGCTGCGCGAGCTGGTGAAAGCGGTCAGCGACCTGGACGTCATGCTGGAACTGGCCGACGAGGACGAAGGCCTGGCAGCCGAAATTCCGCCGCAGCTCGACCATCTCGAAGCCACGCTCGAAGACCTCGAGCTGAAGGCCCTGCTCAACGGCCCGCACGACCCCAACAACGCCATCCTCTCGATCAACGCCCGCGACGGCGGCACCGACGCCAACGATTGGGCCGAAATGCTGCTGCGGATGTATCTTCATTGGGCCGAGGACAACGGCTACGAAGTCGAGCTGCTCGACCGGCAGGATAACGAAGAGGCCGGCATCAACAACGCCTCGGTCATGATCCGCGGGCCGATGGCCTACGGCTATTTGAAGGGCGAGACCGGCATGCACCGCCTGGTACGGATCAGCCCCTTCAACGCGGAAGGCAAGCGGCAAACCAGCTTCGCGGCGGTCGACGTGTCGCCCGAGGTGGCCGATTCGGTCGAGATCGAAATTCGCGACGAGGACGTGCGCGAAGACGTCTTTCGCGCTAGCGGCGCCGGCGGCCAGCACGTCAATAAGACGTCGAGCGCGATCCGCCTGACGCACATGCCCACCGGCGTGGTCGTGCAATGCCAGCAGGAGCGCAGCCAGCACAAGAATCGCGCGCTTGCGCAGAAAATGCTGCGGGCGAGACTCGCGCGACTGGAAGAAGAAAAACGCGAGGCCGAGCAGGCCGCGAAATATCAGAGCCAGGCGAAGACCGGCTTCGGCTCGCAGATTCGCAACTACTTCTTGCACCCGGATCAGCGGGTGAAGGATTCGCGCACCGGTTACGCCATCGGCAATTTTCAGAGCGTGATGGACGGCAAGATCCAGCCGTTCCTCGATGCGTTTCTGCGCTGGCGCGCCGGCAAGCCGAGCGAGGACGATCGTGAAAGTTCCTGAGCCGCTCGTTGCCGGGCCACTGCGCTGCGCGTGGTTTGCTCGCGGCGATCGGCTGGGGCACCGCATCGAGCTGGAGACGCACGATAGCGATGAGGCGCAGGTCGTATCACTTCTGGAATCGATCGACCAGTCGACGGGCGCCGAAGCCAACGACGCATGGCCCCCCAGCCCACCGCTGACCGATTGGCAGCTTGAGGAGCGGCCAGGCGAACGAGTTTTGATGGCCGTCGGTCGTGCCGGCCACAGCCATTGGTCGGTGGTCGTATCGGTGAACGACGTGACTTCCGACGCTGGTGCTCCTCACGCACCGCCGGCGGGCGCGGAACGATTTACCCCTGGAGGCGGCCCGCCGCATTCGTTGCTGATGCCCGGGCCGGACGCACCTGCGCCGCGGTCGTTCGCCGCGCCACGCCTCGCCTTTGATATTGCGTGTCGTATGCGCGAAGCGCCGGGACGCTTAGGGAGCCAATATCGGTGCCTGGCTTCGCTCGGGTTGATCGACGCCGCGAAGGTGGAACTCGCGCCGGGCGTCACGCTCGCCGTTGATCCGGTAACGACGTCGTTATCTGTCGACGCGGCAGCCGGGGCTCTGACCATTGCGCCGCTGCCGGCCACTGGGCGAACTCTGCCGCAAACGGTGCGCTGGCAGTTCTGGCTCTCGTAGGCGGCAGCTTAAGTCGCGTTAACGCTGCGCCTCACAAGACCACGCCGCCGAAGAACAGCAACACGAGAGCAATGCAGAGCGCCGCCACGATTAGTTGGCACGCGATCGAAAACGCTGCAGCCGTTAGTGCAAGGCGCCAACCGCCGAACGGCCAGCAGACACTGGAGATGATTAGACTCGTTCCGGCCATGGCTCGAAGTGCGCCCAACGACTCAATGCCCGGGCTATGGATGGACAAGGCCAGGACACAGGCGAAGCAGGTCAATCCCGCCAGTGCGTCGGCAAGGCGAATCTGAAGGTGTGTTCCCATGCGGTCACCAACCGCAGGATTTTTGGTCCATTAACCGTCGGGCGCGAGAAGGTCATGCCCCGGGTGGTTCCGCGGCACGAAGGGGGTTCGTCAATCCGCCGATCGCCCTCTATGATGGGACGCAATCGACTTCGCTCCTCGGCCGGTTTCTGACTCATGCTTCGCTGGCGGATCACGCTGGGTGTTATTTTTTCAGCGGCCATCGCCGCGCTGTGCTGGGCCGACGCGCAGGCCCAGACACCCGGCACGTGGTTATTGCCCCTGGTCGTGGGCATTGCCCTGCTGGCTACCGACGAATTGTCGCGCATGCTCGCCGCCCGCGCTGCGGCGCCGCTTGGCATCGTGACCTATGTCGGCAACGGGGCGATTGTCTTGGCGGCCGGCGCCTCGCACTGGTGGCCGCAGGCGACAGGTGACAGTTGGAGTTGGCCGGCGCTGGCGCTGGCTGGTGCGATGATCGCCGCGATCGCGGAAGAGGTCTATCGCTATCGCGAGCCCGCGCGTCAGACCGAGCGACTGGCGGCCGCGGCACTCGCGCTTGTGTATATCGGCCTGCTCTTGAGCTTCGCCGTGCAGCTGCGCTTCGTCGAGCCGGTCGGCGCCGTGGGGCTGGGCGCGATCGCTTCGTTGATCCTGGTGGTGAAGATGTGCGACATCGGCGCTTATACCGTTGGTCGGCTCATCGGCCGGCACAAGATGGCGCCGCACCTGAGCCCGGGAAAGACGATCGAAGGCGCGGTCGGCGGCCTCGCGTTCGCGGTCTTCGCGGCGTGGCTGTCGTTCGTCGTGATCTGTCCTCGCCTGGAAAGCGCGACAGCCCGGCAAATCGACGTATGGCAGTGGCTGGGGTTCGGCATTACCGTGGGGGCCGCCGGGATGCTCGGCGACCTGGCCGAGTCGTTGCTGAAGCGCGACCTGGGCCGCAAGGATTCGAGCACCTGGATGCCCGGCTTCGGGGGGGTGCTCGATTTGCTCGATTCCATCCTGGTGGCGGCGCCGGTCGCTTACGTGTGGTGGGAGTACTTGCTGTGAACGCGCGCGACAGGCGCCGCACTGGGTAATGGAGACCAACAAATTCGGACAAACGGTTGTAGCGGTTCTGCAGGGCGGTTGGCAGGAATCTGGTGCGATGCCGCAAGTAGCTTCGCCACAGCACGTTGTGACGGAAGTGCTGCCCGACTCTATTCGTCCCGGGCCGCCGTAAGTTATAAAATACCTGAGGGATATAAGTTCCATTCCGGTTGCCCCGGCCTGCAGCGGCTGCGGCATTCCTTGATGACAGAAGCAACCATTTCGGTGGTCGACTCGAAGGCGCTCGTCTCGCTCTTCGGTACTCGCGACCAACACCTGCGGAAGATTCGCGACGCTCTGTCTGTCGATATCTCCGCGCGTGACGACCAGATTCATATTCAAGGATCGGATAACGCGGTCGCGCGCGCCACCGAAGTGCTTGAGCAGCTCAAGGCGCTGGTACACCGCCAAGGGAGCGTGGAAGCCGACCAGGTGACCCACATCCTGGCGGACATCACCAATGAGACGCCCGGCGCCGCTCCCGCGATCGAGGTGCTCAATGCCGGGCGCAAAATCGTTCCCCGCACGCCGGGCCAGGCGCGCTACGTGCAAGCCATCGCCGAGCATGACATCGTCTTCTGTTCAGGACCTGCCGGGACTGGAAAAACCTACCTGGCCGTCGCCATGGCCGTGGCCTCGCTGAAGCAGGAGCGCATTCGCAAGATCGTGCTCGTCCGACCGGCGGTCGAAGCGGGCGAAAGCCTGGGCTACCTGCCGGGCGACCTGCAAGCGAAGATCAATCCTTACCTGCGGCCGCTGTTGGATGCCTTGCGCGAAATGATGGACTACGACCAGATCCGCCGTTACACGGACCAGGATCTGATCGAGGTCATTCCGCTGGCCTACATGCGCGGCCGCACGTTGAACGACGCGTTCATCATTCTGGACGAGGCGCAGAACACGACCGTCTCGCAGATGAAGATGTTTCTCACACGCATGGGACGAGGATCGAAGATCGTCGTCTCGGGCGATACCACGCAAATCGACCTGCCCCCTCATGCGACCAGCGGACTGGTCGACGCCCAGCGACGACTGCGGCGAATCAAGGGGTTGGCGCAAATCAGCTTGAGCAATGCGGACATCGTGCGCCATCGTCTGGTGCAGGATATCGTGCGCGCCTACGAGGATGGGCCTAAGCGGCGCAGCACCTCCGCCTGATCGATATGTCCATTGGTTCCAAAAAGACGACGCGTTCGCGCGTAGTATCATTCCGACCCCCGCCCGGCCGGCTGGCACGTTTGTGGCAGCGGGCGCAGCGGATGGACGTGATCACACGCGCCGCCATGTGTCTGGCCACGGCCGTGCTGCTGTGGGCCGTCACCAAGGCCTGGGAACCGCCTTTTCCTTATCGCGTGGGGGACGTGCTGAGCGAGGACATTTCGCTCGTCATTCCCATCGATCCCACCGACGGAGATCCTCGCTCGACCGCCAACGAGCTGGTGCGCGCCAGCGAGCCGCTGACGCCCGAAATGATCCTGCTCTTGGAACAGGACCATAACCACGAGGTCAGCCTGGCCCCGCGCACGCATGGGCTGGTGCGATCGCTGGCCACGTTCGGCTTGATCTTCGCGCTGTATGCGCTGTGCGGCTATTTCATTTACTACCAGGACCGGCGCTTGCTCAAGGATGCGCGTCGCCTGGCGACCTTGCTGCTCTTGATCACGGTCTCGGCGGCAATGGCCTGTTGGGCGTGGCCCTACCCGTGGCGCGCGGAGATCGTGCCGGTCTTGATCTTCGGCATGACTTGCGGCATCGCCTACAAGCGCGAGCTGGCCTTGCTCATGTCCACGTCGCTCTTGATCTTCCTGGGTTTGGTCAGCGGCTATGGGCTGGGCGAATTCGTCGTGCTGGTCGGAGCTACGGCGACCGCCATCCTGCTTTTGGGTCGCATTCGCAGCCGCAGCAAACTGATCAAAGTCGGCTTCTTCACCGGCCTGGCGACGTTCGCCCTGTACCTCATCACGGGGCTCTTGCAAGGACAGTCGCTGGCCAGGCCACTTTGCCAGTTGGCGCTGCAAGACGGGCTGTGGGCTTTTGCTGCCGGGTTCTTCGTCACGGGCTTGCTGCCGTTTATCGAGAGCGTATTCGGCGTGCTGACCGATATCAGCCTGTTGGAACTGGGGGACGCCTCGCATCCGCTGTTGCAGGAACTGGTCCGCCGCGCGCCGGGAACCTACAACCACTCGATCAACGTCGCCTCGATCGCCGAGGCCGCGGCCGAAGCGATCGGCGCCCGCCGCTTGCTGGTGCGCGTGGGCGCGTACTTCCATGACGTCGGTAAGATGCTCAAGCCCGACTACTTCGTCGAAAACCAGGGCACCAACGGCAGCCGCCACGATTCGCTCGTGCCGGCGATGAGCACGCTGATCATTATCGCGCACGTGAAAGACGGTGCCGATCTGGCCCGGCAGCATCATCTACCCGAGCCCGTGATCGATTTCATCGAGCAACATCACGGCACGACGCTGGTCGAGTATTTCTACCGCCGCGCCAACCAGCAGAACGAAACGAATCCCAACGGCGGATCGGTACACGAAGAAGCGTTTCGTTACCCAGGCCCGAAGCCGCAAACCCGCGAGGCGGCCGTATTGATGCTGGCCGACGCGGTGGAAAGCGCCGCGCGGGCGCTTGTCGAGCCCACGCCGGCACGCATCGAGGGCCTGGTCGAGGATATCGCCATGAAGCGGCTCTTGGACGGCCAGTTCGACGAATGCGGCCTGACGCTCAAGCAACTCCGCATCGTTCGCGATAGTTTGATAAAATCACTCACCGCCGTGTACCACGGTCGCGTCAAATACCCCGACCAGCGGACGGCGTGAGGCGTCGGGCCTCTCCGGGCCTCGAAACAGGGCAGCAGCCTCTGGAATCCGATATTTCGATGCGCAGTCGGAACGTGATTCAAATCGATATCACTAACGAGCAGTCGCGCCTGCCGATTGATGAGCAGCGCCTTCGTGCGGCCGTGGCCGCGGTGCTCGCCGGCGAAGGGCGCAGCGCGGCCACGATCAGCGTAGCCGTGGTCGACGACCCGACGATCCACGAGCTGAACCGACGTTTCCTGGCGCACGACTACCCGACGGACGTGCTGAGCTTTGTCCTGGAAGAATCAACCGCCGGGTTGGAAGGCGAAATCATCGTCAGCGCCGATACCGCCGCGGCCAGCGCCCCGCGCTATGGATGGCCGGCGACCGACGAGCTGTTGCTGTACGTGATTCACGGGACGTTGCACCTGGTGGGCTACAACGATCACGAGCCGGCCGACATCGCCCGCATGCGCGCCGCCGAGAAGCGGTATCTGGCGCAATGCGGGCTGCAGGCCCAAGACGATTCTGCGTCATCGCGGCCAGACCGGAGCGGACGCGAGCCGCAATTACTCGGGGAGGGGAACCAGCCGTGATCGCCGGCAGCATGATCCTCTGGACGATCGCCGCCATGTTGGCCGCCACGATCGCGGCCATTGCCGGGCGTGCGCTGCGCGGTTTGTCGCGCATGGATCTTGAAGAAGCCTGCCGCCGTCGTCGTATGGAGAGCCTGGCGCGCGAGATTCTGGCGGACCATCGGCATGTCGCGCTGGGCGCCGAAAGCCTGCAGACGATCGCCAGCGCCGTGGCCGTGGCCGCGCTCTCCGAGTTCTTGCTCGCTCAGCCGGCGATTGCCGCCTGGAGCATGCTGGCGCAGTTTACCTTGATCGCGGCCGCAGGCACGCTTTTGCTGTTGGCGATGAACGTCTGGATTCCCGCACCCTTGGCACGAATTTTCGGCACGCGATTCATCACGGCGACCTGGCCTATTTGGCGCGCGGTCAGCCGCTGCCTTACTCCGTTCGTCTTCGCGGCGCAGCGGTTCGACGTCATGGCGCAAAAGGCAACCGGTCAATCGTCGACCAGCGGCGCCGAACAGGCGCTCGACGGCGACACGCGCGGCATGCGGGGCGACGGCCACCGCGACGGTTCGCTCGTCGAGGACGCGCGGGAAATGATCGAGGGGGTGATCGAGCTGGGCAATGCCGAAGTGGCGCAGGTGATGACTCCTCGCACCTACATGCTGTCGATGCGCGCCGGCTTGTCGCTCGACGAGGTCGTCAGGTTCGTGATCAGCTCCGGCCACACGCGGATTCCGGTGTACGACAAGAACCGCGACGACGTCATCGGCATCCTGCACATGAAGGACCTGCTGCCCGAGCTACTCAAGCCATCGGCCGAACGCGTGCCGAATGTCCGCGGCTTGCTGCGGCCGGCGCTCTTCGTGCCCGAGACGAAGCGGCTGGACGAGCTGTTGCAGGAGTTCCAGCAGAACCGCAATCACATGGCCGTCGTGCTGGATGAATTCGGCGGGGTGTCGGGCCTGGTCACGATCGAGGATTTGTTGGAAGAGATCGTGGGCGAAATCGTCGACGAATACGACGACGACCTGGTCGAGGGTATCAAGAGCATCGACGATCATACGGCCGAAGTGCAAGCCCGGGTGCGCGTCGATGAGGTGAACGAGCGGCTGAACACTCATCTGCCGGAAGATGGCGATTTTGACACGATCGGCGGGTTCGTCTTCAGCCACCTCGGACATATCCCCACGGTGGGCGAATCGATCACGGTCGACGAAGTGCGCCTGACGGTCATTGATGTCACCCGCCGGCGCATCGAACGCGTGCGGATCGAGGTGCTCGATCCGACGCGCGCGTGAAAACGCGTAAGACACTATGGCGGCCGAAAAGACACTGGCCCTGGTCCTGCGGGCCGTTGAGTTCAGCGAGACAAGCAGCGTGGTCACGCTGTTTACCCGCGATTTCGGCAAAATACGCGGATTGGCCAAGGGAGCGCGACGGCCGAAGGGGCCCTTCGAGTCTGCCCTTGACCTGCTGTCGTTGTGTCGGCTAGTCTTCCTCCGCAAATCGTCCGAAGCCCTCGATTTGCTGACCGAAGCGAAGCTCGAGCGGCGCTTTCGGCCGGCGAACCGCGACCTATCAAGTCTTTACGCGGGCTACTACGTCGCTGAGTTGTTGAACGAGCTCACTGACGACGCCGATCCACATCCCGAACTTTTCGATGCCGCGATTCACACGCTGTCGCGGCTGATGGAAGGACATGCGCCTGTGGACGTCGTCTTGTTGCGCTGGGAGTTAACGGCGTTGCGATTGCTCGGGCATCAGCCCGCGCTCTCCCACTGTGCCGAATGCGGCAAGGAAATCAGCTTGCGAGGTCGGGTGGCGTTCGGGCAATTGTCCGGCGGCGTGCTGTGCGAAGCGTGCCGGCCCGGCAAGCGACAGATCGTATCGGTCAGCGAGCCAGGGATCACGGCATTGCGACAACTAGCGGACGAATCGGCGGAGGCGGGGGACCCGGTCGCGTTAGCGCGATCGATCAGCGGAGAGCTGCGCGGATTGATGAATCAGTACCTGTGCAACTTGTTGGGGCGCAAACTGCGCATGCACGGGTACTTGGGTACAAAGGCCAGTTAGCAGCGAACACGGAAGTCGGCATGCGCGTGGTTCTCGGCAAGCACCTGATGGGACTGCTCGTGGCGGTGCTCTGCGCCGCGGCTGGGTGCAGCAGCTCGAAGCAGATCACCTCGGTCGAGGGACCGCTCACCCCCTACTCCCCGAGCGCCGTGCAAGCATCGAATGCGGCGTTGCAGCCCGAGGTGGCAGGTGCCCCGCGTGCCGCGGCGCCGCAAGTGAACGCTACGCCGACCTCGACCGCCGGTACCGGCGGACCGATCAATTTCAGTCCCGGAATCGTCGACCCCGACCTTTTGGACCCCGAAGAGAAGAAGCCCACCACCTTCGAGCGCGTGCAGGATTACATGTCGCCGAAGCGCATCAGCGAGCGGTGGAGGAAGCTGGTCGGGCGCGAACCGGATGAGGATTTTGCCCGACACAACTACAACCTGGCCGATCTTGCTTTCCGCGAAGGGGACTTCGAGGAAGCCGCCGAGCATTTCAAAGTCGCCGCCGACCGCTGGCCCGACTCCAACCTGCAGGAAGATGCGCTCTTCATGCTGGGCGAATCGTATTTCCAGATGAATTACTACCCGAAAGCGAGCAATTCCTGGCGCAAGCTGGTCAAGAAGTATGAGAACTCTCGCCATTTAGACCTGGTGATCAAGCGCCGCTTCGCGATCGGCCGGTATTGGGAACAGCGCAGCAAAGACGATCCGGTCCACGGGCTGAACTTCAAAGACAAGTCGATGCCCGTCTGGGACACGATCTCGAACACGGTGGCCATCTACGAAAGCATCCGCATGGATGACCCGACCGGCCCGTTGGCCGACGATGCGACGATGGCCACGGCCAACACGTTGTTCATCAATGGGCGCTGGGAGGACGCGGCGTACCATTATGACCTGATGCGGACCGAGTTTCCGCAAAGCGAATTCCAGGCCCAGGCGCATTTGCTGGGTATGCAGGCCAAGCTGCGCTCGTATCAAGGGCCGCATTACGACCCGCGCCCGCTCCTGGAAGCCAAGAAGCTGGGGCAGACCCTGCAAACGCAGTTTGCCGCGCAACTGCCCGGCGAGCGCGAGAACATCGCGCAGGCGCTGAAGACCATCGAGGCGCAGCTCGCCGAGCGCGATTACTCGCTCGGCCAGTTCTATCAGAACTCGCGGCACTACTACGCCGCGCGCTACTACTACACCGAAGTCGTGAAGCAATATCCGCAAAGCCGGTTTGCCGACCTGGCCAAGGCGGAAATGGACAAGATCAAGGACAAGCCGCCCGATTCGAAGAACGAAATCGAATGGCTCGCCAGCAAGTTCAAACGGGCGCCACAATTGCCCGCTGCTGCGCAACCGCCGGGCAATCAGGCTCCGGGCGGCGCACCAGGAGTACCGGGGCAACCGCAAGATCAGCCGTTTTTGGCGGGCCCCGGCCAACCGGCGCCGGGCGCCGTGCCGCAAATGCCCCCCACCGTGGCGCGGCAACCGGGGGATCAGCGATGACAAAGCCCGCCAACTTAGCTTGCGAGCCTCGCATTCGCCGCCGGCTGTTCGGCGCGGCGGCGATCGCCGCCTGCTGCTGCGCGAGCGTCGCCGGCTGTGCCGGCTATCGCTTCGGCGCCGACTCGATGTTCGCCTCCGATATTCAGACCGTGTATGTACCGACGTTCCAGTCGGACAGCTATCGCCGTGGACTGGCCGAGCAATTGACCGAAGCGGTGTGCAAGGAAGTCGAAAAACGGACGAACTACAAAGTCGTTAACAATCCCAACGCCGACAGCGTGCTCTCGGGCCGTATCTTGAACGAAGTGAAACGGATCATCGTCGAGTCGCCGACCGACGAGCCGCGCGAATCGCAGGTCGAATACTTCATCGAGGTCACCTGGCTCGATCGCCAGGGAGCGCTGCTCGCGCAATCGCAAAAGACGCCGCTGCCAGGCACCGTAGCCAACATCAATCAGACGGCCGACGTCGTGCCGGAAGTCGGTCAATCGATCGCCACCGCGCAGCAAGACGTCTGCAATCGGCTGGCGTATCAGATCGTTTCCATGATGGAAACGCCGTGGTAAGCTCGGGCGGATGAACGCCGACGAACGACTTCTCTATCCTGGCCAGATCTCGCATCGCGCCCGCCGGTGGCGGCTGAAAACGCGCTCGCTCGAGCTGCCGGTTCGGCCGCTGTTGATGGGAATCGTCAACGTCACGCCGGACAGCTTTTCGGACGGCGGAAAGTTCGCCGACACGAATGCGGCCGTCGATCAAGCGCTGCGCCTGGCGGCCGAGGGGGCCGACCTGTTGGATATCGGCGGCGAAAGCGCGCGCCCGTTCGCGGACGTGATCGACGCCCGCGAAGAGTTGCGCCGCGTGCTGCCCGTGGTCGAACAGGTGGCCGCGGCGACGCGCGTGCCGATATCGATCGACACCTGGAAAGCCTCGGTGGCACGCGAGGCGCTGGCTGCCGGCGCCGAGATCATCAACGACATTACTGCGCTCGCCGGCGATCCGGAAATGATTCCCCTGGCGCTTGAGACCGGGGCCGGCCTGTGTGCGATGCACATGCGCGGCACGCCACAAACCATGCAACTCGACCCGCGCTACGACGATGTCGTCGCCGAGGTGTACGACTACTTGCGCGCCCGGCGCGACGTGCTCGTCGCCGCCGGGATCGACCGGGCGCGCATCGCCTTGGACCCGGGCATCGGCTTCGGCAAAACACACCAGCACAGCCTGACGCTCCTGGCCGCCTGCCGTGGCTTGCACGAGCTGGGGCAGCCCGTCCTGGTCGGGCATTCGCGCAAGGGGTTCATCGGCAAGGTAATTCGCGACAAAGAGGCCGATCGCACGCCCGGCACGATCGGCGTGGCGCTCGCGCTTGCACAACAAGGCGTTCAGATCATCCGCGTGCACGACGTGGCCCCGGTGCGGCAGGCGCTATGGCTGTTCGAGGCCGCCGGCGGCCTGGACGGCCGGCCGGGGACGATCGAGGACTGAGCGCGACGCCGACGCCGTGCATCTTCCCTTAGAAATGCATCCGGCGAACCGGCCGATTCTTTGATTTAGCCGGCGGGCTCGCCCGCCGCTCCTCGACATAGCCGCTCCTGCTCCTTCAGCGGCGCACGGACAAGCGAGTGGTCCGTGCCACCCGGGTGTGTCCACTGCCACCCAGGTTTTGTGTGTGCAACCCACAGTGGTCCGTGCCCACGATTGTCGAGAGGGCGTGCTAGCGTTCGTTTCGCCTAACTCCCGTGGTTACGCTAGTCGATCGGGGCTGAATCGGTTATTATGGCATTCGGCGCCCTGTTTCCCCCTCGGCGGTGGGGAATTGCCGGGGTGGATGGTTCCGGGGAATCGTCGCGGGAAGAAAAAGGCCATGGCAAAGATCGTCAGTCGCAAGGACAAGCGTAAAGAGGCCGAGGCGGCCGAAGCCGCGGATGCCAAGCCCGCCAAGAAGGCCCCCGCGAAGCGCAAGAGCCGCGCCAAGGCTGCCAAGGACGTCCGCCTTAAGGCGTTCTGGGGTGTTTTCAACCAGTCGATGAAGCGGGTGGCCCTGTTCGATTACAGCGAGCGCAAAGCGGCCGACAAGAAGGCCGCCGAACTCACCGCCTCGGCCAAGACCCCGCACTTCGTCCAACCGGTCAAGGAAGCGATTGCGGAGTAGGACAGCTGCCCGGGATCGCGATGACTTGACCGCTCTGTTCCTCGCCCTCTTCTAATCGGAGCGACCTGTTCCCCCCCGTGGGTGCGTTTTTCTGCGCGCGAGGCGCTATTCGGAACGTATCGGGGGCTGATAGCCGAACCCCATCATCCCGCCCGGATGTCCGAGCCGTCCTAACTCACTGAGAACTTCCTGCACCTTTTCTTGGTTGCTCGCTTTTTGACGGACGACTAAAGCATCCCAAGAGCGGTCCTCATCGCCACGTGGCCCCTTCATTTTCACCACGGCAATGCCACCGGTCTGCAACGAGTCCGGATCCAAAATCGTCGCGAGGGCTACCGCCATGTCTTGCCCACCCGCACTATCGAGCCGGTAGACCATCGTGGTTACTTCATCCGGATTGGGATGGGCCGCAGCATTTTCGGCGCGCTTCGGTAGTTCGGCGCGCAACATGGCAAGCAACTCCTTGATTTCCTTGTGCACGTCGTACTTCTGCGAGATTACGAGCGTCGACGCCACGCGCGTAATCGATCCCGGCCCGCCGTTGTCGTCCCAAGTGTCTGGCTGAACAATGCTGGTGATCGTGTTGATCAAGTTATCAATGACACTACGCCGCGGCCCGCGATCCAAGAGATCGCCGACGGAATAAACTTTTGTCGTCAGTATCTCGTCCGCCTTCTCCTTGCTCGTGATTTTCAGAATTTCGTCTTGAACGGTGAAATCTAGATCGAATTCTTCCAGAACGAGCCGCAACGCCGCTTCGAGCGAAACCGGTTTGCGTAGCGACAGCGTGACCATCGCCGAAGGATCAACGGCTGCGTCGGTCATCCCCTTAGGATCGACTCTGATGTTGATCTCGAACTTTTTGCCGAAGTAATCGATCACGTCCGCGAGGGGCGTGTCGGCGAACTCGACCTGCACTGGCCGCCGCAAGAGGGCCTCGAAGTCGACGGGGTCGGCTACGGAAGCGTCCTGCGGCGCCTTCGATTCGTCCCCCTGGGCGTTGAGCCCGCGCAGCGAGCAGAACGTGACGACGATTACCAACAAGGTTTTGCGTGACATGCCGATTGTCCCTTCCCTATCTCGACGCCAAGTGCGAAGCCAAGACTTATTGCTGTCCCGGCACCAGTATCATGCCGCCTCCGCCGCCCCAGCCGCCGAATGCCGTCATCCCACCCGTGCGACTTGGCCGCATCCCCGTAAGCAAATCAGCAATCGCGTCGTGAACTTCGCCGGTTTGGCGGACAAAAAGCATATCCGACGATAGAGTCTCGGTCTGGCCGGGTTTGGACAGCCGCTGGCTAACAACGCAGATCTCTCCTTCGCCCCCCTTGCCTTGCCAGGTCGAAGGGGCGATCAGCTTGCGAATCGCGTCGGCGGCCTGTTCACCTGAAATCGTGCCGACGTTGTAGGTCTTGAGAAAGAGTTCATCCTTTCGCGCGTTGGCCGGGGCGCCGTGCTCCTTTTGCTGCTGCCGCAATTTCGTGAGTAACTCGGCGACCTCGATGTGGACGTCTTGCTTCTGACTGAACACCAACGACCCCGTCGCCAGAAACGGCTGGATGCTGCCCGGGCCGCCATTGTCGTCCCAGGTGTTGGGCTGAATCGTCGAAGTGATCAGATTCATCAGCGGCCCATAATTCGGTCGCTTCGAGCCACCGACAACGACCAGGTCGCCCACGTAGTAGATCTTGGTCGTGAGAACCGAATTGGCTCTTTCGCGGCTTGTGATACTGAGCACCTCGTCCTGAACAACGAACGCCAGGTCGAACTCCCGAAGAATGAGGCGCAGCGCTGACTCAAATGTGATCGGCTTGTGCGTGGCGAAGGTGACGGGCGCCGACGGGTCGACCGCGGCGTCGGTCAGGCCTTTACCGTCGATGAGGATGTTGATCTCCAGGCGGTTCGAGCAATAGTCGACAACATCGGAAAGAGGAGTGTCGACGAATTGGAGGTCGACAAGATCCTTGAGCGCGCGCTCGATTCTCTCCGTTTGCTCCTTGGCACTACCGGATGTTGCCGAGGTAACGATGGCCGCCTTGTCGCAAACTGCGCCCGCGCCACCACTGCCGGTCGATCCCGTTCCCGGCGTGTCGTCGGCCATGCACGTTGAACCAACTCCCCAACACACCAGAAGCGCAGCAACGAACATCTTCGTGGGTAACATGCGTGCCTCCCTTGTGAATGGCCAGAAATGCTGAATTGTCGTGAGCACGGCGGTTCCGATCGCCCCTCTCAGGATCGTTTAGCGAGTTGAATGTATCAACCAGCGCGATCAATGTGGACATTCGTCAATTGAGTTACTTTCTGAGATTCGGCACTCCACCTACGGCGAGATGGCCCGGACTTTCTTCACCAAATCGGTGAATTCCAGGCGGTAGCCGTCGCGGTCGGCGCCTTGGCTTGCTTCGGCCAGTTGCAGGACCAGGTCGATGTTGGCACTCCCCTTGTGCGCCGATTGGCGCAGGATCATGCCGAAGGCGGCGACGGCCGCGGCGAACTCGAAATCGTCTCCCGCCGCGGCGATCGGCTGGCTGCGATCCGCGACAGGGAACTTCAGCAGCTTGCTCTCGTTGCCATCCGGCTCTTTGTAGCGGAGCTTGAGCATCAAGAGATCGTTCGACCGTTCGGCGGCCGGAGTCGACGGGGTGCTTTGATACTCCAGCTTGTCGACCGTACCTGGTGCGCCCGGGGCGCCCGTGGGAACGACTTCGTAGAGCGCCGTGACAGTGTGCCCGGCCCCGATCTCGCCGGCGTCTTTCTTGTCGTCGTTGAAATCTTCCTTGGCCAGGATGCGATTCTCGTAGCCGATCAGTCGGTACGATTGCACACGTGCCGGATTGAACTCGATCTGAATTTTGACGTCTTTGGCGATCGTCACCAGCGTGCCCGAGAGTTGTTCGACGAGCACCTTGCGGGCTTCGGCGAGCGAGTCGATATACGCGTAGTTGCCGTTGCCTTTGTCGGCCAGTTGCTCGAGCGTGGCGTCTTTCAGGTTGCCCATGCCAAAACCGAGCACGCTGAGAAAAATGCCGCTGGCGGCCTTTTCCTTGACCAGCGCGACGAGTTGCTCGCGATCGGTAATGCCGACGTTGAAGTCGCCGTCGGTCGCCAGGATCACTCGATTCGCGCCGCCGCGGACGAAGTTTGCCACGGCGGTGTCGTAAGCCAGTTGAATGCCCGAGGCGCCATTGGTCGAGCCACCGGCTTGCAAGGCGTCGATGGCCTGCATGATCTTCTGCTTGTCGCTCCCCAGGGTCGACGGGAGCGCTACGCCTGACGCGCCGGCATAGACCACGATCGCCACGCGGTCGTTCTCGTCGAGCTTGCCGAGCAGGAGGCGCAGTCCCTCCTTGACGAGGGGGAGTTTGTTCGGGTCGCGCATCGAGCCCGAGACATCGAGCAGGAATACCAGGTTGCTGGGGGGACGCTTGTCGACGGCAATCTCGCGCCCCTTCAGTGCCACTCGCACCAGGCGATGCGCGGGCGCCCAAGGGCAATCGGCCACCGCCGTGTGTGCGGCAAAGGGGACGTTGTCTTGCGGCGGAGCGTAATCGTAGCGGAAGTAGTTCACCATCTCCTCGATGCGCACGGCATCTGCCGGAGGCATGGTGTTCTGATTCAGATAACGCCGCACATTGGCGTAGGCGGCCGTATCGACATCGATCGAGAAGGTCGAAAGGGGCTGTTGCCAGACGGATTCGAAGTTGTTTTCGACGATCGATGCGTAGGCCTCGCCGCTTTTCGCATCGGCCGAGGGAACGTGGTGGCCGTCGTCGCCCCAAGGTCGACGTGGGAGCACGCGGGCGAAGGCATCGTCCGCGACGCGTTCTTGTTTTTGCGGCTGTTGGCCTCCGCCAGCCAGCGTTCCGCCGGCCATTCCTCCCCCCATGCCGCCCGCCATGCCACCCATTCCACCAACCCCGCCGCCAGCCATTCCTCCGAACGGTCCTCCACGTGTTGCGCCGCCGCGGCCGCCGCCCATCCCTCCGCCCATTGCGCCACCGCGGCCTCCGAACGTTCCTCCACCCGTGCCGCCCGGCATGCCACCCATCATTCCACCGCCCATTCCACCACCCATCATCCCGCCAGTCATGGGACCTGTGGGATTTGAGCCTGACAACATTTCGGCGATCTGATCGTGGACGTCGCCGGCTTGGCGAATGAGTAGCGCGTCTCCCGTCGTCGCGGCGTTGGGCTGTCCCTGGGTTGACGCGCTGCGCTCGACAACGCAAATCTCGCCTTTGCCCCCCTGATCCTTCCAGGAGGATGGCGCGACGAGCTTCTTGATCGCCTCGGCCATCTGCTCGCCTGACGCCGTGCCGGTGGAGTAGAGCTTTGTAACCAGTTCGTCCTTCCAGGTGTTCTTGTCGCCGCCGCGATTTTTCAATCCTTCGCGTAGTTTCTCGAAGAGCTGTGCGATCTCGTCGTGAACGTCCTGCTTTTGGCTGAATACCAAAAATTCTCGGGCGAAGGGTTGGATGCTGCCCGGTCCGCCGTTGTCGTCCCAGGTGTCGGGCTGGATCGTGGACGTGATGAGATTCATCAGGGGCCCGAACTGAGGTGCTCTCTGAGAGCCTGTCCTTATCAAATCGCCAACGAAGTAAACCTTCGTCACCAGGATTTCATCCGCCTTTTCTTTGCTGGTGATCGTCAATGCCTCGTTTTGGACGACGAAGGTCAGATCGAATTCTTCGAGCATCATTCGCAGTGCCGATTCGAAGGTAATCGGCTTACGCGTGGCAAAGGTGACCGGCGCCGAGGGATCGACGGCGGCGTCGGTCAGTCCTTTGGGATCCAACCGGATGTTGATATCCAACTTCTTGCTGCAATATTCCATCACGTCCGCCAGGGGCGTATCGGTGAAGTCCAGATCAACAGGCTGCCGCAGAATGCTTGCGTAGTCGACCTCGCGAGGTTCGTTCGGCCGAGCCAGACCGCGGGTGCCCTGATCTGTCGACCCGGCGGCAGGCGCACCTGCGCGCAGGCCGCTTAACCCCCCGCCAACGCCTCGAGGTTTTTCCTTTGCTTGGGAGGGTGCGTTATTCGGAGTGTCGGATCCGAACGGATCGACTTCCTCGACCGCCTGAGCAGAAACGACGTTCGTCGTCATCAGGCACACCACGAGCGCAGCCGCCAACGTCCACTTGCGTGACATAGACACCTCCTCTTCTGGCGCGATTTATTCACGGAACCGTGAATGCAGAAATATCGCGAGCCGCAGGCGGTTCCGGCGCCTGCACTCCTCTATGCACGAATGCTACCCGAGTGCGATAGCCAATCGCAAGAAAATTCCACAGGCTTTCCCGTTGCCGTGCCGTTCCGAAAAATCGGCCTCACGGCACCGCCCCTTCCCCGTCCCACGCGCCGGGCATACAGTCAAATTAAGGGGAGATGCCTGCTGTCTTCCGAAGCTGGTCTCGGCGAGGCCCCGGGGCGTAGGGTGCGCTCTTGCGCACCAGGAACGAAGCTCCCGCGCCACGGTGCCCACAGGGCACCCTACGGGCTCCAGCGGTCAGATTGCGCCGTCACCTCGCACTTTCACTTCGTTGACTCTCGTCGAGGGGCAGCCCACAATCGCATTTCCGATTCATCGCCGGGCCTGTCCGGGTTGCTGTGACGGCACAGCGGTCGCGGCGTCGCGCCGGCGGCGAGAGCGACTTGTCAATCAGTTCCACCGATTCACGCGGAAGTTCGTCGCCCATGGAGTTCCAACCCGGTCTGACCGTCGGTATTGATCTTGGCACCACGTTTTCGGCCATTGCCCATCTGGATGAGCAAGGCAACCCGGTCGCGCTCCCGAACGAAGACGAAGAGATCGAAACGCCCAGCCTGATCCTTTTGGCCGAAAGCGGCCACGTGATCGTCGGCCCCAGCCGCATGCGGGCCGCGATGGAGGATCCCGAGCACGTTGTCGAGCGCGTCAAGCGGCACATGGGCAATGCCGAATTCAAGCGCACCTTCGACGGTCACGAGATCACGCCCGAGTTCTTGTCGGCGCTGATTCTGAAAAAGTTGCGGCAGGACGCGGAAAAGCAAATCGGCAAGATCGGCAACGCCGTGATCACGGTGCCGGCGTATTTCAACGATTCGCGCCGCAAGGCAACGCAGGACGCCGGCAAGATCGCCGGGCTGAACGTCATCGACATCATCAACGAGCCGACGGCCGCGACGCTCACCTACGCCTGGCATCGCAACGAGCTGGGCGCCTCGAAGCAGGCCTTTGACAGGCCACACCAGGCGCTGGTGTACGACCTGGGGGGCGGCACGTTCGATGTGACGCTGGTGCGCTATACACCCACGCACTTCCAGGTGCTGGCCACCGACGGCGACGTGCAGTTGGGGGGCGTCGACTGGAACGATCGCATCCTGGAGCACGTGGCCAAGGAGTTTCAGGCGCGCCACAACCTCGACGTGCGCAGCTCGCCGGCCACCATGCAAATGCTGCGGCACGACTGCGACCAGGCCAAGATCATGCTCTCCGAAGATCAGCAGGCCTCGATCATCTGCCGGCATGGCGGCAAAAGCTTGTCGGTCACGATCACGCGCGAACAATTCGAGGATATGACTGCCGACCTCTTGCAGCGCACGATCGACACCACCGAACAGGTGCTGGAACAGGCCAAGATCGAGCCGGGCCAGCTCGACGCCATCGTGCTGGTGGGCGGGTCGACCTTGATGCCCAAGGTGCCCCAACTGCTCGAGCAAGTGACCGGCATCAAGCCGTACCAGGGGATTTCACCGCACACGTCGGTGGCGCAAGGCGCGGCGATTCACGCCGCGATTCTGGAGGCGAAGTATCGCGGTGAAAAAAGCGAGCTCGGCGAGAAAGTACGCCGTTACCTCAAGCAGATCAAGCAAGAGGACGTCAACTCGCACGGGCTGGGCGTGGCCGTCAAGCATCCGCGCACCGGCAAGATGATCAATCACCTGATGATCCGCCGCAACACGCGGCTGCCGGCGGAAACCAAGCAGACTTTCCACACCAACGCTCCCGCGCAGCAGCGCGTGACGGTGAAGGTGATCGAGGGCGATGCGCCGGATCCCGAAGCCTGCTCGTTGATCGGCAATTGCAGCATCACGAACTTGCCCGACAATCTGCCCAAGGGCGCGCCGATCGAAGTGACTTACGCCTTCGACAGCTCGGGCCGGGTGCGCGTGCGGGCCAAGGACGTGACCGGCGGGCAGGAAGCCACGATCGACATCCAGCGTAAAAGCGGCTTGGACGACAAGCAGGTCGACGCCTATACGAGTCTGGCGAAGGATTACGTCGTGGAATAGACTCGTGAGGGCCCGCGATCGCTGTGCCTGTAGGGTGCACTGTGTGCACCAGGAACCGCGCGGGCGCGTGACCGACCCAGCTCGCACGCGCTAATCATCCGGCCGAGCCGAGCGCGTGGCGTGCCAAGATACTCTTAGCCGGCGAAATCACTCATCCACCGATAGCACATGGCGAAACAGTTAGAAGTCTACCGCGATTGGCTGGGCATCACCGAGACAGCCCGGCCGCTGACGCATTATCAGCTTCTGCGGTTGAACAAGTTCGAGGACGACCCGGCCAAGATTCGCTTGCACTATCGCAAGATGAACGCCCACGTCCGGAAGTTCGCCAGTGGCGATTTCGCGCAGCAATCGCAAGATCTCCTCAACGAGCTGGCCAAGGCGATGCTGTGCCTGACGGACACGCGCCGCAAGGGAGAATACGACGCCTCGCTGGGCCGCGCTGAAACGAGCAAGCGCCGCAAGCACACGTTGGAAGAAATCCTCGTGGGTCGCAAGATCATCGACGCGACAGGACTCGAGAAAGCGCGCAACCTGGCCAAGGCCATCAACCTGGAAATTCGCGACGCGGTGATCCAGCAAAAAGTGCCGGCCGACGTGGTGATGATGGCGTATGCCGAATCCCTAGGTTTGCCGTATATCGATCTGGCGGACGTTGGCGTCAGCGAAGAGCTGGCGCCGAAGGTGCCGGCCGTGCTCGCAAGGCAACATTCCTGCGTGCCGGTGATGGCCGACCATGGCGAATTGTTGATGGCTTCACCCAATCCGCTCGTGCCTGACGTCGAGGAAGAGTTGCGGCTGCGATTTGGCATGCCGGTACGTACGATTCTTTGCACGCCGGCGGACGTCAACGAGGCGGTGGGCAAGTATTACCCGAAGGAAGCCGCCGCCGCGCAAATGGCCGCCGGCGTCGCCACGGGGACGGCGCTGGCCGACGTGGCCGCGCCGGCCGCCAAGGGGAAAGCGAAAGCGGACGCGGACGCCGCCGAAGCGGCCCCGACCGCCGACAAGGCCACGATGAAGAAGCGCCAGCAGATGGGAGCCGGGCTGGGCCTGATGTGGGGCCTGATCGGCATGACCCTGTTCGGCAACCTGGCCCCGCGAATGGCCAAGAATTGGGGCCTGGGCACGAATCTAAAGCTCTACGGCGCCGCCCTGGCTGTCGGTCTCGTACTGGCCGGCATCGGCTTCGTCGTCGGCAGCATGTTCAAGCGGGCGTAATAGGCGGATTAATCCATCCGCAGATTACACAGATTTCGCAGATAGATGTGGGCGATATGAGCACGCCCTCAACTACTAGCCCGAAGCGCGAGCGAGGGAATGATTCGCAACGACTCCCTCGCTCGCGCTTCGGGCTAGTGTCATTGCAGCCGTCAAATGACTCTCATCCCGCATTCTTCCCATCTGTGGAATCTGCGGATGGACTTCTTCGCAGCGCTAGGGGCGATCACCCTAGAACGGCGCGCAGCTTTGCGGCGGTTTCCGGGCGCGAGAGTTCCGCTTTGCCAAAACCGGGCAGGGCGCCAGCGGCCACGGCCGCGGCTTGCGCATCGGCATAGTTGCTGACCAACATCACGGGAACGCCAGCCAGCGCGGCGTCGGCCTTGATCGCCGCCAGGATTTCCATGCCGTCAGAGTAGTCGGCGTCCAGCTTGCGATTGATGAGCACGAGATCCACCGGCTCGCGCCGCAGCTCGGCGAGCGCGTCGGTCAGGCCGTGCGCCTGCACCACCGTGGCCGCGAAGCGCGATTCGAGCAACCGGCGAATCGAGAAATGATCCGGCGAACACTGGCCGACGTCGAGCACGCGCTTGCTCATGTGACAAGCCTACAAGGAAAAGACAAATGCATCCGCAGATGACACAGATTCCGCAGATACGTGGGCGAACAATGCCCGCATTCAATTACTAGCCCGAAGCGCCAGCGAGGGAACAAGAGCGCCTCGCTGGCGCTTCGGGCAAGTGTGATTGCGACCGTCAATAGACGCGTAGCGGGTTTTTCGAATCTGTGCAATCTGTGGACGTATTCGTCGCAGCGCTGCAAACCAAGGACATCTACTTGTCTTCCATGTTCTCGATGGCGAACAGGTGCGTCTTGTTGGCGATGTACAGGATGTCGTTGGCCACGACCGGGGTGCTGTAGACCGAATTGCCCATGTTGTTCTCGGCCAGGATTTCTTTTTCGGTGCCGAGCTTGAACACGGTGACCTTGCCCTCTTCGTCGCCGACAAACACCTTGCCGTCGACGATCAAGGCCGAGCCCCAGGTGGCCGCGAACAAGTCGTGCGTCCAGTAGGGTTTGCCGGTCTTGGCGTTGAGGCAGTGGAACAGCCCGCTGAAGTCGGAAAGATAGAGGATGTCGTCCTTGATCACCACGGTGCCGCAGGTGCGGTGCATGGTTTCTTCGAATTCGACTTTGCCGTCGCCGTTCTGGTCGAAGTCGGCGTAGTGCCAGACCACGGCCGAGTTCGGATTCGGCCGGGCGACTTCGCCCGCCGTCGGGTCAACGGCCTGCAACCGCTTGTGCGGGATGGGCTGCTTGAGGTTGTTGACGTTGAAGGCCAACTCCGAGCTCACGTCGCCGCGCTTCGTGGGATCGATGCACCACAGGTGCCCCTGCCCTTCGCCGTGCTCGGGATCCTGACCGACGGCCAGGTAGACCAGCCCTTCGTACACGACCGGCGTGGCGATGATCTCGTTGCGTGTGCCGCGTCCGCCGAGGATGTATTTCGACTCCTTGGGATTAGCGTCGAACTTCCACAACATTTCGGCCTTGCCGCCGGGCGTGGCTTCGCCCAGGAAGCTGTACAGGTAGCCGTCGCCGCCGGCGAACATCACTTGCGGCACGCCGCCGAGCACGGCGTACGTCGGACTCGACCACTGACCGTGCAGGATGTTCATGCCGGGCGAGCTGTCGGACCACAGCACCTTGCCCGTGTTCTTGTCGACGGCCAGAAAGCTGGGCGCTTGCGGCGCCGGCAGGTTGACGTGAGATTCGTCGACGCCGTTCGAGGTGCAAACCCACAGGATGTCGCCGGTGGCCGTGATCGAGCAACTGCACATATTGTGCTGCGACACGCCCAACTGCTTCATCATATCCAAGTCCCAGATGACGTCGGCTTCGTCCTTTTCCGTACTCTTCTCCGACGTGAAGGGGCCGTTGTTCTTGCCGTCGAGGAAGCCCTCGGTATCGAGGCAGAGAACTTCGCCGCGGCTGGTGACGAACCACAGCCGCTTTCCTTCGACGTACGGGGCGCAGCAGATGCCTTGCAGCGGCCAATCGTGCACGCGGCCGGTCGGCAGCTTTTCGCTCGAGTGCTGCCACAGGAACTTGCCGTCTTCCTCGTTGAAGCACAACAGGCAGCCAAGATCGGTCTCGGCCGGGTACCGCTTCAGCCAGCCGGCGCCGTTGTTGGTGCCGACCCAGATCTTGCCGTCGGCCACCACCGGGTTGCCGTAGCTTTGCGAGCCGAGCTTGGCGACCCACTTGATGTTCTTGCTGGTTTCCTTCTTCCACTCGCCCGTCTTGGCGTCGAAATCGCCCGTCTCCCACTCGGCGGGAATGTTCTTGCCCACCGGCGTGTTATTGCGCAGCGACGAGCCGGCCCACTGGTTCCACCAGCGATTGCTGACCTCGGGGCCGGCATCCTTCTTCGCATCGGCCGCCTTGGCGTCGGCTTTATCCGCCGGCTTGGCGGCGGTCTTGGGGACCGTTTTCGCGGGCGTGGTAGCGGCAGGCGCTTTGGGAGCCGCCTTCCTGGCCTGCTGAGCTGAGACGAAACTGAATCCGCCAAGGCCGACCGCGCCGACCAGGAGCAACATCGCCCCGAAACGCAAAGATTTCATGATCGTGGTTTCTCGCTGAGAATTGCTCGTGCCTTCGGCTTTTCCGAAGACATCGAAAAGCAGACCAAAAAGCCTAGGTTTTTCTTTTCCCTGCCAAGCGGTACGACCGCCGCGCCGGTTATTTCGCCGGGGTCGGCGTGACCAGAATGTTATCGTAGTACAGCTCGGCGTTGCTGGCATTGCCGAACAGGCCGGGGCTCCCTTCGGTGTTGGGAGTCGCGTCCTCGGCTTCGATGGTCCAGGCCGAGGGCTCGGACTCGCCTCGCGGCCAGACCTTTCCCTTGAGTACGGCCTTGCCGTCCACCACGTTCGCCTGGAACTTCATCGTGTACCAGACGTCGGGCTTCCACTCGAAGGGAACCGACTTCGAGAAGCGATCGAGCACGCTGGTCCAACTGCGGATTTGCACTTGCTGGCTGGCCCCCATCAGGTCGAGCGTATAGCGCTGGGCAATCAGTCCGATGTCGGGCATCTTGCCGTCTTTTTGGCCGTTCGCCGCGCCCTCGGCCGGCTTGGCGCTATCCGGCTTGGCATCGTCGGCGGCGGTGCCCGCCTCGTCCTTTTCCTTTTCATCTCCTGCCGCGGCTACCCCGGCGGCCGGAGCATTATTGAACGCCATGCTGCCGCGCACGTCGGCCTGAATCGTGTAATTGCTCAAGTTCGTTGGGCCCATCCAGCTTTGGCTGCGGGTTCCCTTGGGGATGGTCGTGATTTTGGCAATCACGTGTTCGCCATCCAGATCGCGCGGCACGTGACGGACGCGGGCGCCGACCCAAGTGACCGGCACCTGGCCGTCCTCGAAGGTGAACTTCCAAGGCAGCGGCGGCTCGATGCGCACGCGCGCCGTGCCGGCCAACCCACCCACCTTGGCCGTGATGATCGCGGCGGCATGCCCGTCGACGGTGCCAGCGGTGAAATTGCCCTTGGCGTCGATCTCGGCCGGACCTTCGACCGAATACGTGGCGTCGCTCTCTTTGATCAATTGTCCCAGCTTGTTGAAGAGCCGCGTCTTGAACGCGATCTTCTCCCCCGGCTTGACCAGGGCTTCGGCCGGAACGACTTGCACTTGGGCGGGCGTCTTGTCCGTCAGCGCGGCCTCGGCCGGCGGGGCGGGCGGAGCGTCAGCCATCGGCTTGGCGTCTTCCTTGCCGATGCAGTACATGGCAACCGTCGTCGGCAAATAAATACGTCCGTGCGATACCACCGTCGAGCCGTAGATTTCCTCGCCGTCGGGGAAGCGCAGACGCTGGGAGATCTTCACGCCGTTTTCGGTCGGTTCCAAGACGTGCCAGGCGCTCGTGGTGCAGGCAAAGATCTTGCCGTCGGCATAAACCGGGCTCGCCCTGGTGATCGTACCCAGCAAGTGCGGCTGCTTCTTGCCGACGTCGGCGCCTGTGGCAGCGTCGAGAACGTAGACAACGTTCGAATCGTCAAAAGCGTAAATGCGGCCGTTCCAGAGCAGCGGCGAGCTTCGGCCGACCATGATCTCCTTGCGACGCCATTTCTCGTTCGTGGCGGTGATGTCTCCCATGCCGACCGCGTTGTAAGCGCCGAAGGCGCCCATCGTGCTGTCTTCGCGGTTCTCTTCGCTCTGCCCCATGTAGACCGTATTGCCGTCGACAAGGGGCGATACGTTCAGCCCGCGCAGCGAAAAGCGGAACGACCACACCGGCTTGCCGGTACGAGGCTGAAAAGCCCACACCGAACCGTCGCCCGAGCCGAAGATCATGAGCGGCTGACCTTCGACCACGGCCAGAAAGGGCGTGCTGTACGTGGTGTCATCGGGCAGCGGGCGGGTGCCGTTGATCCACACCAGCTCGCCCGTCCCCTTGTTGAAGGCCATGAAGCGGTGCATGGGCTTGGCTAACTCGCCCCAGCCGGTCGTCACGGCGCTGATGATCACCAGGTCGTCGAATACGACCGGCACGTTCGTGCGTCCGCCGTAGGTGCTGAGCAAGCCGAATTCCTCGCTCAGCGAGCGCGACCAGAGGGTCTTGCCCGTGTCGCCATCGAGGCATTGCAGGTAGCCGCAGACTCCCATGGCGTAGACACGCCCGGTCGTGGGATCGCCCACGCAACAGCTCCAAGCGACGCGCGTGTCGGGCACGTCGGAGAGAAACACGTTGAACTTGTTTTCCCACAGCACTTTGCCCGTTGCGGCGTCGGCACAAATCACCTTTTCGCCTTCGGCGTGGGTGCCGGGCTCGCTGCTGGCCAGCGTGTAGAGCTTGCCGTGCATGACGATCGGCGTACTGCGGGTGCGCAGATCTTCGCTCTTCCAGAGCAAGTTCTTGCCGGACTTGGGATCCCACGAATCCGGTAACCCCGTCTCGCGCGAAATGCCGTTCTGCTCGGGGCCGCGCCAGTTAGGCCAATCGAGCGGATCGATTTTCTTCAGAGCCGAGGCGGGTTTGGCTGGGGTGTTTTTCGCCACAGCCGTCGGAGCGGCGCCCTTGGCCTTGGCGGAGGCGGCCGGAGCTTTCGCTTTCGTCTTCGGCGCTTGGGCCGCAACGCTGGTCGCGCTGAGCGACAACAAACTGACGGCCGCGAGGAAGGTCAATAGTCTGGCAAAGGCACTCGGTTGCATGGGAGGGCTCTCAAGAGACCGGGTTGTCCGGATTGGGCAAGGCGGGACTGCAACGCAGGAAACGCAGAACGGGGTCACTTAAAGGATAAGGCACCGCCCTACCCCCGGCAAGGCTGCTCGCGCGGCGCGCAAAGCCACGCCGGACCATGCTTTCGGACAACAACGCAAGCGCCTATGCCAGATGGCTTAATTACCGCGCCTGCGCACGGACGCTTGTGCCGCGGCACGCGACAATATTACGCATCCACTTCGTCGATCGGTGTCGCACCGGGCGGCGGCGTGCCGCCCCCTTGGCGAATGTAGCCGGCGCGTGCGCGCGCATAGTCCGCCGGACTTGGGTCATTCTCGACCGTTACACCACCAGCGGCCGCCGCTTTGAACATGCGCTCGAGATAAGTGCGGCACCACCCACAGCCGGTGCCGGCGCCGAAACATTCGCTCATCTGACCGGCGCGGCGCGGCTTTTCGACGCGCAAGAAGTTGACGAGCTTGCGCTTCGTGACGTGAAAACAGAGGCAAACTTCGTCGTCGAGTTCCATACTCAAATCATTCGCTGGCGGTAGCTAATCGCAAAGCGACCCGGCATGCACGGCGAAACTCGATCAGGTCCAATTGCTCGGTCACCATGTGAGCGTTCAGTTGCCCGCAGCCCAGAGTGACCGTGGGAATGCCGCGGGCGGTGAGCCAGTTGGCGTCGAGTCCGCCATTGGAAACAAAGTGAAACGGCTTGCCCCCCGTCGCTGCCACGGCCGCGCCGGCGGCCGCGATCGAAGCATCATCCTCAGGCAGCCGAAACGATTCGTAGTCCTGCCGGTACTCGCAGGAAACTTTCCCGACGGCTCCGGTAATGCTGCGAACTTCGCCGGCCGCCTTCTTGAACGCCTCGATGATCGCGTCGCGAATCGCGCGGCGAAAGACGGGATCGTGGCTGCGAGCTTCGGCCTTCAGGTCGACGCGGTCGGTAACGACATTCGTGGCCGCGCCGCCCTGAATGACGCCGATGTTGCTCGTGCCGCGGCTCGCGCCTTTGCGCACGTCGCCCAGCCAGCCGGCCTGTTGCAGTTCGGCGATCGCCAGGCCGGCAATCGCTATGGCACTGACGCCTTGCTCGGGCGCCCCGCCCGCGTGACTGGCGATGCCGTGGACCGTGATTTCCAAACGATAGGCGCCGGTGGCGCCGACGGTGAGCTTTTCGGCCGAGCCACCGTCCCAGTTGAACGCCAGCTTGGGCTGCCCCAAGAGTGCCAGGTTGGCGTGCCGCGCGCCGAAGAGGCCGACCTCTTCTTGCACGGCCCACAGGAATGCGAGCGGCGGATGCGGTAACTTGCGTTTCAAGATCTCGCATGCCGCGGTGAGCGTGACGGCGCAACCGGCGCGATCGTCGGCTCCCAATCCCGTCGGTGCGGACGAGCTGACGCGATCTCCTTTGACCACCGGCTTCGAACCGGCGCACAGGGGGACGGTATCCATGTGCGCCATCAACAACCGCCGCGCTCCACGCATCGTGCCGGGCAATCGCAGCACGAGATTTCCGACCGCCCCTTTCAGTGGTGTGTGGCGATGAGCCTGGTCTCCGCGAATCGCCGACGTTGGCGCACCGGCGGCACGCAACTGATCGATGATAAACTCGCGCACTTCCCCTTCCTCGCCGCTCTTTCCAGGAATTGCCATCAAGGCGAGCACCCGCTTTTGCGCGGCGCGCAGATCGGGTTCCGGAGCCGGCAGCGCCGGTTGCTGGGCAGGCATTTTCCCCGCTCGCGGTTTGGACGTTTTGTTTCGCGCGATGCTCATTGGTTGCTCTTGAAATGCGGATGCGAGCCGTGCCCTGACTTGCCGGAACGGTTCTGCGCCTTATCCTAGCCGGCAACGTGTCGTCGTGGCAGTCGCCCCGACGGGAGGCTGCATTTCAGGCCTGCAATCGCTCGCGATACCCCCTATGCGCATCTTTCTGGCCGGCATCATGCAAGGTTCGCACCTGGCGTCGGCGATCCATAACCAGGATTATCGCGCCCGCATCAAACAGTTGCTCACCGAGCATCTCACGGGCGCGGCGGTGTACGACCCGCTGGCCGATCATGCGAACTCGCTCGATTACGACGACACGCGCGGCCGCGAGGTGTTTTTTCGCCATAATCAAATGTCGGCCGAGGTCGACGTGCTGGTGGCGTTCGTGCCCGAAGCCTCGATGGGCACGGCAATCGAGATGTGGCAAGCGTACCGCAGCGGCAACGTGGTGATTACGATCAGCCCGCTTGTACTGAATTGGACGGTGCGATTCCTGAGCCATGAAATCTACGCGACCGTCGAGGATTTCGCGGCGGCGCTTCAGTGCGGGGCGCTGGCACGGCGTCTCTCGGAACTGATCGCCGAGCGCCGCCAGGCCATCCCGTCGCGCGGTGAGCAGGCTTCGTAAAGCCCGTGGTGTTTCTACCGGATATACGCCTCGCGACCCCGTCGTAATGTCGCATATGCCGAATGGCGTTTTGGGGGCCGTTTGGCTTCCATCGCCTGACGCAAGTTCATGTGACAACGGTGGCTGCGAAAGACGGCTTTCGGGGTCGCGGCACAAAGGTTCGTAGGCGATCGATCTTTTGTCGCGCCACTTGACTGCGATCCGAACTAGACTTCGCGCTAGTCGGACACGTATTCCCGCATTGCGTTGCGCTCGACACGCACAGAAACGCACTTTCCTTGCGGACGCGTCCGATGTTCGGGGGGCATTAACAATGCCGTTATGCGCTGAAGCTGTCATGCCTGCGAAGATTCGTTCGATTCCCGCGCGCGATCTCAACGTGGATCACGTGGCAGCGTGGTCAAGCATTCTTGACCAGTGCGATCTGCTGGAAAGCCCTTATCTGCGCCCGGAGTTCGCTCGTGCCGTCGGTTCAGTTCGCAACGACGTCGAAGTGGCCGTCGTGGAATGCGACGACGAACCGATGGCGTTTTTGCCGTTTCGGCGAATGGCATGGGGCGCCGGACGACCGGCGGGCGGATGGTTGGCGAATTTTCAGGCCATCATTTCCCGGCCCGACTTTCATGTCGACCCCGTGGCGCTCGTCCGCGCGTGCGGCTTGCGCACCTGGCGATTCGATCAATTGCTCTTGCCGCAGAAAAGCCTGGCGCCGTTCATCTGGCGCTCGTGGGATGCTCCGTACGTCGACCTCTCGAATGGCTTCGAAGGATATTGCCGCCGTTTGCGCATCGGCCGTAACAGGCTCACCGAGTTGCAACGGCAGCAACGCAAGATGTCGAAAGACCTGGGCGAAGTCCGTTTCGAAGCCCACGTCGGCAGTCGCGACATTCTCAAGACTCTGTTCGACTGGAAGGGATCGCAATACGAACGCAGCGGCCAGCGCAATATCTTCGCCTCGAGCTGGGTCTGCGAACTGTTGGACCTGCTGCTCGAGTATCAGTGCGAAGAACTGTCGTCGATGCTGTCGGTGCTTTACACCGGCGATCGCGTCGCGGCGGTTGCCTACACGCTGCGATCGGGACCTAACCTGCACGGTTGGTTCACCACGTTCGATCGCGAGTTGTCGACCTACTCGCCGGGCATGCTGCTTTTAATGGAGATCTTCCGCGCCGCGGAGTCGCTGGGCATCCGCCGGGTCGACCTCGGCAAAGGGCCCGAAGCTTACAAGCAGCGCTTCATGACCGATGCTTCGCGCGTTTACGAAGGGACGATCGACGCGAGCACCATGGTTTCGAGCATGCGCCACGGCTGGTGGCGCACCAAGGATTGGGTTCGCGCGTCGCGCCTGGCCAACACCGCCCGCGCTTCGTTGAAGCTGGTCCGCGGCGTACACGGCTGGCTGGAGATGGGGTGACCGCTTCTCTAAGCGCCGTCCGCTGCGCGTGGCCTTCGAAAATGTGTGCCGTCGGACCCTCCGCTGCTTTCGCCCAACACGGCCCCGGTTCCCGTTGTAGGGCTTTTGGCGGTTAACGGCCTGCGCGAGCGGAATGTGGCACCGGCTCGGCGGGCGTTATTTGCCGGCCTATCGGAAAAGGCCTATATACCCTACGAGCGGCCGCGCGCAGGCGGAAAGTCCATTCCGCGCGCGGCCGCGATCGACTGACTTTCGTGATTCAGGCCGCGCCCCAGGCGCGCACAAAACTTCTTAGCCAACGAGGTGTCGCCATGTCCACGCCTGGTCCCAAGATCGTACCGAGCCTGGCTCGCCACGAACTCGAAGCGCTGCGCCACGAATGGTACTGGTTCCTGCTCCTGGGCGTCCTCTTGATCGTCGCCGGTACCCTGGCGATCGGCTACGACGTCTTCGCCACCGAGCTGTTCGTGACGTTCTTCGGCATCTTGTTGGTCGTCGGCGGCGCCGCGCAGATCGTGAGCTCGTTCTGGGCCGGACGCTGGACCGGTTTCCTGTTGTCGCTGCTGGCGGGCATTCTGTATGTGGTCGTCGGTGGTGAGCTCGTGGCGCGCCCCTTCATCGGCGCCGAAGCGCTGACCCTCCTGCTCGGGTCGTTCTTCCTCGTCGGCGGCATCTTCCGCGTCGTGGCCTCGATGACGCTACGTCTGCACCATTGGGGATGGCTCATGCTCAACGGCGTGATCACGTCGCTGTTGGGCTTGCTGGTGCTGGCCGAATGGCCGAAGTCCGGCCTGTTCGTGATTGGCCTCTTCGTCGGCATCGACATGCTGTTCAACGGCTGGACGTGGGTGATGCTCAGCCTGGGGCTGCGCAGCCTGCCTGCCGCCGAGCAACACTAGTCGGCGGAAGGTTAAAACGTTCGTCGCGACACGCCTCGGGCGTTGGATTAATCGGTTGCCGCCGAGGCCACGAGCTATTCGACGTCGACGTCGACTTTCAATTCGACGGCTGCCGGCTGCAAGCATATTTGCTCGTTGCAGACCTGGTACGAAACTCGGCATGCGATCGCGTATTTGCCCGCCGGCATGTCGCTGGCAATAACGAGTGCGCGCGAAAACGTGATGCTCGCAGCGTAGGCCGCATGGCCGTCCGGAGCGAGGGAGCGCGCCGCTGGCGGTGCTTCCCATTCGTTCGCCACCGAAATGCCCGTCGGTAGCTCCAGTTCGAGCCGTGTGGCTGTTGACTCGGGCTGGGCATCGAGCGTCCGAATCTCCCAGCCTGGCCCGATTTCGAAGAGCACGGACGCCGCCACCTCGCTGCCAGCGTGTACCCGACCGCTCGCCACTCGTAGCGAAACCGTCACCGGCTTACCGGCGTGACGATCTTCGACAGCCTCGGCCGCGCGATTGCTTGCGGGAGCGACGCTCGTCGCCTGATTCAACGCCGGGGCAACGTGTCCGACGCTCGTCGCATCCCCACGCTGCCCACGTTCACAGCCGGGCGCGGCAATCACAACGGCCAGCAAGACGCCGCACGTCATTGGCGCGTAGTCAGCATAACGCCCCATTGTGTCGTCGACATTCACGGCAGTGGAGTCTTTGAGGAGGTGTGCGCGGCAACGCCATCGGGCAACGACGGTCGATCGCCACGCTACTTACGCGTGAAAAGCCAGACGTAGCCGTGTGACTTCGCCAAGTCAAAGCTGCGATCACCTCGCCCACGCGTGCTTCCCAGCAGGGGGCGCATGGCGCGCGCAAAGGCGGCTTCCTGCCCTTCCATGGCTTTGGCCTCGGGGCTCTCTCTCAGCTCCTTGTACTCCTTTTGCCACGCCGCATCGGCCTCTTCGCTGTAGATCGCATCGCCGGGATACCGTGTGGCAAAGTCCTTTCGCAGAGCCTCCATTTTTGCGACAAAAGGATTACTGCGCGATTCCTCGTCGGCCACGAGCTGCTTGAGCTGCTGCGTCTCGTCGGCCGAGAGGTTCGCGCGCGGTTCGTAAGCAGTACAGAAATCGCCTAGCAGAAGATCGAGCTTGCCGTCGCCGTTGAGATCGGCGACTTCGATCTGCGAGCGGATTCCCGGCACGATTTCCTCCTCGGTGAAGCGCAGCAGGTTGTAGCCGTTCCCAGCGAATTTGGAGACGAGCACCACGCCCGCGGCCAGTTGCGGTGTTTCCTTGCTGCCTTGATTGCGGAACCAGGTGACGCTGCCATCGTCGCATCCCGCCAGCACGTCCCACAGTCCGTCGCCATCCCAGTCGACCACCAGTGGGCAGCAGTGGTGATTAACTTTCAACGGCTCGCTGCCGGCGTAGATCGTCTGGTTATCGACCGCAAAACTCGCGTGCTGGGCGTTGCCTTCGTTGACGCGTAGCTTCAACTCGCCGTTGAAGCAGCCGATCAATAGATCGACGTCACCGTCGGCATCCCAATCGACAGGCGCATAGAAGCTGCCGAAGGACTGGTAGGTCTGCTTTTGCACCGGCGATGTGCGCACCGGCACGCCCGACTTATCGAGCACTTCGCTGCTGGCCGCGAACTTATGCTCCGGAAGTCCGCGGAAGAAATAGCAGCTTCCCGGATCGTACGAACTGCTGATGAAATCGCGGATGCCGTCACCGTCTAAATCTACGAATCGTGGCTGTCCGCCCACGCAACAGTAAATGCGCACCGTGGCGTCCGCATCGCCGGCGCGCAGATTTCCGGCATCCGTGTACTTTGGTTGCTCATTAGATCCGCTGTTCTTGTACACGCGAAACTTGCCGCTGAAATCGCCCAACAGCAGATCGCGGAGTCCGTCGCCATCGACATCTTCGATGCACGGGCTGCTATGTCCCCACTGAGGGCCGGTATCGATAATCTCTTCGTCCGCTCGCAAGCGAACGGGCTTCTCGAAGACGTCGTCCGCGATGACTGTCAGGTAACCAACAAGGACGATCGTCAGCGCCGCGCAGCAATTGCGTATCGAAGACATGGTCACTCCTTTGCGAGCAGAAGCGTACCGGTCGTAGCTAAGAACGACTACACAAGAGAGGCAACTGGATGTTACCGCGGCGCTTGTAACGCGACAAGCAAATGCTTTGCGATCACGGCGACGTCACGACAGGATTTCATAAATCGGCTGTCCGCCGTGGGCCACGGCGATGGGCCGGTTCGCGCGATCGTAGACGAGCATCGCCGGATCGATGCCCAGCAGATGATAAATGGTCGCGCAAATGTCGCGAATGTGGACCGGCTTGTCCTTGATGAACGCGGCCTGCGCGTCCGAGGCTCCGTGAACGGTGCCTCCGCGAATGCCCGCGCCGGCAAACAACACCGAGTAGCAATAGGTCCAATGGTCGCGGCCGCCCTTGGCGTTGATCTTCGGCGTACGCCCCATTTCGCCCATGGTTACGACCAAGGTCTCGTCGAGCAGTCCACGGCTGTCGAGATCCTCGATGAACGCGGAATAGGTCTCGTCGAAGTTGGGAAGCAGCGTCTCGCGCAGCATGGGAAAATTGCGCTCGTGAGTGTCCCAGCCGGCTTTGCTGACTTCGAAGCGCTTCGAGAAATTGTCCCAACTGACGTTGACGAACTGTACGCCGCGTTCGACCAGCCGCCGCGCCAGCAATGTCGAGGAGCCGAACAGCGTCCGGCCGTAGCGATCGCGCGTGTGCGGGTCTTCTTGGCCCAGGTCGAACGCTTCGCGGACCTTGGCCGAAGTGAGCATCTCGAAAGCCAGTCGCTGCTCGCGCGGAAAAGTGCCAAAGTCGCGGCTCGATTCCCGTCCGCGAAATTCGTCGTCCAGCACGTCCACCAGGCGGCGCCGATCGCGCAAGCGGTCGAGCGTAATACCCTCCGGCAACTCGGCCCGCGCGAGCTTCGGCTCGCCGCGCACGACTTGCGGACTCCAGATATCGTCCGGCGGATGATCGACGTAGGCCGTACACTCGGTCGAAAACGCGTCGTAGCGCTGCCCCAGGAATCCACCATGCGGGCCGGCTTTCTTGCGCACCTCGCCCCAGCCGAGCGGGCAAGGCAGATACGCATAGGTGGGCAGCTCGCCTTGCCGATCACGCGCCAGATACGAGCACACCGAGCCCATGCTCGGCGGATCGCTATCGCGAAATTCTTCATCCGGCAGGTTCACGTCGAAGCCGGTGTACATCGGCAGGTTCTTATGGCAACCGCCGTTGTGATACACGCTGCGAACGATGGCCGACTTGTGCATCATCCGCGCCGTGCGTGGCAGCAACTCGCAAATCTCGATGCCGCTGGCGCTCGTGGCGATGGGCTTGAATTCGCCGCCAACGCCCCCCGTGGCTGCAGGCTTCATGTCGAACATGTCCTGCGTGGGCGGGCCACCTTGCAGGTACAAAAGGACGACGCTCTTGGCGCGCGCCGGGCGGAGGGCCGTTGGTTCGGCCCGCTCGAGGGCCAACAACGACTGGCTGCTGAATAGCCCGCCCAACAGCGAAAGCGCGCCCGCCTTGAGCGTTTCGCGGCGCGTCGGGCCGCTGCACAATCGCCGTCGATTACCGAAAACCGTGATGGCGCTCACGTGTTCGTGCTCCCTGGCCCGTCCGCTGTCAGGGTAACTGGGATCAGTTTGCGCCTTATCCTAAGAGGCCAGCCGGCCGCCGGCAACATTGGCAAGCACTGCTACCGGCCCTTTGCCGGCGCCGACGGCACGCGCCGGCCACGGCTTAAGCTGGATGATTCAGTCAAACCACCGTCGCGGGCATGGATTTCCAAGACTTTGCCGACGCGGAAAACTTTGGCGAGCGGCATGCATCCTGACGCCCCCCCGCCGGGGATCGACTTTGACGATTGTAACGATTGTTCGGCAACGACCGGTCGTGCCGTGCGATGAATGCATCCAGATGCCTCATGGGGCCAGTGAGCGGGGTCGATTCATAGATAGGTCCATTACTATCCGCGCTTACCCTACGGACTGACCGTCTCGCATGGCATCGAACTCCGATTTACCTGACTCGGTCTGGCGACTGCTACGACCGACGGGCCTCGCCGGGCTCGGGGTATTCGTCAGCGCGCTGGCGGGCTGCAGCCACCGGACAGCCGATGTGAATTCGGCCGGTTCGAAGAATGCCGCTCCCGCGGTCGCGCGGGTGGAAGTCATCCCCGCACAGACATCGGCGACCAATCCGGACCTTGCGACGCGCTGCGTTGCTCTGGATGAGGCCACATCGCCCCAAGCCGCAAGACTGGGAATCGTCAGCTCGCCCGATGAGAAGCCGCCCGCAACGAAGGCGCCCGCGAGCAAGCCGGTCGTGAGCGCCGCTCGAAAGCCTGCCGCGCCTGCGAAAAAGAGCGTGGCGGCGCCAAAGGAAAGTCCTCCAGTGGCCGCTCGGCAGAACCGGCCAACAGTGCGTCTCGCGGACAATGCGCCCGCCGAAGAGGCGCCTCCGCCGGTCGAGGCGGTTGATCTCTCCAAGCGTGTCGAGACCACGGTCGTGCCTCAGCAAGTCGCGCAACCCGAGCCGGCCCCCCAGGCAGAGCCTGTTGCTCCGGCGCCGCCGCCGTTGAGCCCGCCGCCGGCATTGAGCATTGCGCTTTCGAACGGTCCGGCGCCGGCCAAGACCTCGACGGCTCCTGTTCTGCGCGTGGCGAAGGGTCGGCAAGCGCCGGCACCGGTCACGCCAATGCCGACCGATACCGTACCGGCCTCCACCTCACCCGCCTCGGACGCAGCAAGCGGTCCGTCGGTAGCTGCGGCGTCAAAGCCAGCCACGGCGGTCAAAGATTCGTCCGAAGAAGAGGCGTCGGCGGCAAGCGCGGTGGCGCTCTCCGAGGCGAAATCGGACAGCGAGCAAGACACAGCGCCGACGACGGACGTTAATGTCCCGCCACGCGAAACTCCGGCCGTGGCTAGAACCCCCGATGTCGCGCCGCGGCGGCCGCTTCCTCAACATTGGCCGCAGCCGATGTCCCCTTCAGCCCGGGCGCGCGATGCGGCTGGTGATCTTGCGGCGGATCAGGAAACTGACGCCCGTCCGCCCGCTGCTACGTCCTCGAAGGGCGCTGCGTCGTCGAATGTTGCCGGCCTCACGCCACCAGCTCCTAGAAAACCGTCGGCGGCAAGCGCGGGACGTGAACAAGCTTCTGCGCCGGTTCCGGCGGTCGTGAGCGCCCCGCAACGGCCGACGGTGGCCGCGGTCGCCAGGCCTAAGGAAGAGTTAACCGCGGAAGCGGCGCCTGCCGCGGAAACGACCGCTAAGCAGCCGGCGCCGGTGGTGCCGTCGACGGTCGCGCAGAAGCAGGCGGCGGGCCAAAATCCGCCTCCCGCGGCTGCTGCAGCGATGGCGCCCGTGCCACGGCCCACGCAGCCGGTTGTGCAGTCGCGCGCAGCCGCCGGGCAGATGCCTCCGGTACGTGCCGTGGCGTCTCCTCCGCCGAGCTCGCCTTCGACGACCACGGCGGCCGAGGCTTCGCAGCAACTGGCGATGATCTCGAACCGTGCCGGCGAGCACATTGAATATGCGTTCAACCTGGCCGAGCGCGGTGCCCTGTTCTCGGCCGAAGCGGAATTTACGCAGGGGCTGGTGCTGATTGCCCAGGCGCTTGACGCCCAACACCGTACTCAGGCGCATAGCATGGCGGTCACCGCAGGCTTGCGTGCCTTGCGCGAGGCCGACGACTTCATGCCGCGGGGTGGTCAGACCTTGGTGCACGTCGAGGACGTTATTGGTTCGCACAAGACACCGGTGTGGCAGAACGTGCGACCGGAACAAGTTCCACCGCTCGTGGCCATGCAGCGCTATTACGCGTACGCCCAGCAGCAGTTCACGATCTCGGGCATGAACGTCCCGGCGGCGGCCATGGCGCTGTACGGCCTGGGACGGTTGCAATCGACGTTGGCCGCCGAGGACAGCGTGAAGAAGATGACCGCCGGCCCCAAGGCAATGGCGCTGTACCGGGCCACGCTCGACATCGATCCGAACAACTACCTGGCCGCCAACGAGCTCGGCGTGCTCTATGGTCGCTATGGCCAGTGGCCCGAGGCCGAGGCATCGTTGCGGCGGAGCATAGCCATCGCGCCGCGCACGGAAAACTGGCACAACCTGGCGGACGTGCTGGAGAGGATGGGCAACACGGCGGGCGCCGCGCAGGCTCGCCAGCAGGAGCAACTGGCGAAGAACTCGGGCAACCGACCGGGTTGGCAGACGTCGGCCGATCGTGTTCCGCTGCGATACGTCGATCCGGAGACGTTCATCAAGGCGTCAGCCGGCGCGGATCCCGATCAATTGGCGACGGTCGAAGCACCCAAGGCCAGCGAGGCCACCGGCGCGGCAGCCGCTCCCGCGGCGGATGCGAAGACCGCGAAGAAATCGTACGGATGGTTTGGAGACAAGCTGGCCGAAGGAGCGGCGCGCGTATCGCGACCGGCAAAGCCCGATCCGGAAATGGTGCGCTGACGCGAATCCACGGAGGGTTCCAAGAAAGCGGAAAGGATGCTCGAAGTGGTCGACGGGAACGGAGTCGAAGCGCCTGCCGGCAGGAGGTCGCTGCCCACGATGCTGGGCATGGCGATGATCTTGCTGCTTTGCACCGCAACGGCGGCGCACGCGCAGGCGCCGGCCACCGTGCCTCCCGGGCCGAACACGGTCTCGCCCGATGTGCTTGGCACCCCGTCGTCGCGTCCGCTCCCGAATGGTCCGCCGGCCGACGCCCTGACGGGGCCGGTCTACGAAGGCAACTCGCCGTCGGAATTTGCGAACTTGCCGGTTGGCCCAGGCGTGGTCGAGGGGATGTGTCCCATGCCCTCGCCGTGGCGCTGCGGCGTGTACTGTGGAACGAACCAGGGCGCGTGCAGCGCCCAGACTTGGGAGAACTCGCGTCCGATACCCTGGCAAGTCTTTGCGCAGGGCGAGTACATCGGCCCGGCGCGTATGCGCCACGTGCCCGAATACCGTTTGCGAGTCGCGGATCGGCTGGGCCTGGTCTTTCGGCTGACGACGATACCCAGTGCCGAGCCTTATGAATTGTCCGTCGGCGACGAGGTGACGATCGAATCGCTCACCAGCGACGACGTGCAGCGCTCGGTGATCATTCAGCCCGACGGCACCGTGACCTTGCGATTGCTGGGGCAGGTGCAGTTAGCCGGCCGCACGATCGAGGAAGTGCGCCAGGACCTGGACCAGCGCTACAAGAAGTTCCTTCGGGATCCGTCGATCACCGTTACGCCGATCAAGCTCAATTCCAGGTTGCAGGAGTTGCGGGCCACGGTCGACGCCCGGCAGGGCATCGGCGGTCAACAGCGCGAAGCCCGCGTCACGCCCGAAGGGACCATCCAGTTGCCCGGTCTTGGTTCGGTGCCGGCGCAAGGTCTGACCATGAACGAGTTGAAGCGCGAAATCGATGTGCGCTATACGCAATTGGTGTCAGGATTCGAGGTCACGCCAGTCCTGATCGAACGTGCCCCGCGCTACATTTTCGTCGTTGGCGAAGTGAGGCAGCCGGGGCGTTTCGAGCTGACCGGGCCGACGACGTTGATGCAGTCGATCGCGATGGCCGGCGGTTGGAACGTGGGCGGTAACGTGAACCACATCGTGGTCTTCCGCCGCGACGAGTGCTGGAACTTGATGGCCACGCAACTGACGGTGTGCAAAGCCCTGTTCGGCCACGCTCCCTGCCCGGCCGACGAAATCTGGCTGCGCGATTCGGACGTGGTCGTGGTGCCGAAGCGGGCGATCCTGGTCGTGGACGACGCGATCAGCCTGATTTTCACCCGCGGCTTGTACGGCGTGGTTCCCTTCAACTTCACGCTGTTCCAGGGGATGACCAACGCTGGGCTGCTCAGCCCTGCGAATCCGTCGCACTAAGCTGCCGGCGCAAAGTGGTTGGCGCCGACAGGTGGTTCCGAATTCGTCAAGAATCTTGCGCAACCACTGGCGGGACTTTCGCCCTTAGCAGCCTGTTGAAGAACTCAACGGGCTGCGACATCGCAGGGATGCGATGGCAAAATATCGACGTAAGTCGTTATTTTGCGAGCCGTGCGAAGCTTTGCTTCGCACTTGGCGAGGTTGAAAAAAGCCACGACGGCTTTTTTTCAACAGGCTGCTAGTCGGGGGGCAGACCTCTTAATTCTTTTCTAACGGTGACCAATCTCGTGTCACTGCTTCGACATACGTGACTTGGACCCGCTGGGGGAAAGTTACGTGCACGGATAAGCACATCTGATTGCGAGATTTTCTCGTATTTGCCTATCGACATGGACGCATCGAGGGATAGGATGGCAGTCTCAGTTGGCGAGAGATTGAACGCCGATCCTGCAAGACGTGGCCGATCGACGGTACGTCACATCCACTTGCAGGGCCCGCCCACGGCGATTGCATCTCCGCATAGGACGAATTGGCATTGGGCAAGCTCGACGATGTCGACGGATGCCAGCAGTATGAGACCGGAGCCATATACTCAACCGCGCACTTGGACCGCGCGCCGGCTGGACGTCAATCGCCGTCCCGAGGTGCGCGAGCATTTGCGCGATGCGCTGAGCTTGCTGCTGCGCGCCTACGATTACGCCAGCGAATTGAACCAAGACGTATGGTCATTCGCCGTGGAAATGCCCGTGCTTTCCTCGGCACATCTGACGACGAGCGACCTGCGCTGGCTGGCGTGCAAGGGATACGTCGATCACGCCTCGGAAATTACCAAGGCCGAAGATCACGAGCGGCATTTCCGCCACAACGGCGCGGCGCGGTTTTCGTCCGATACGTGCGTCGTTTTGACCCAATCGGGCGCCGCCCTGGCGCGCGAGGTCTGCGGCGAAAGTCGCGTGCTGACCGCCACGGAACCGCGCGTAGCGATCTGCCGCGTACCGGCGAGCGAAGATCTGTCGGGCTTACCGAAATGGGACCGCGATCGACGGCAGTTGCGGTTCGACGGTCAGGTGGTGAAGGAGTTCAAGCTTCCGTCGCCGAATCAAGAGGCGGTGCTGATGGCCTTGGAAGAGGAAGGCTGGCCGGCACGCATCGACGATCCGCTCAGCCCTTCGCCAAATCTCGATCCGCGGCGCAGGCTGCACGACACGATCAAGGCTTTGAACCGAAATCAGAAGCGCACTTTGCTGCGTTTCATGGGAGATGGCAGCGGTGAGGGGATTCGCTGGGAACCGGCGACTTTCAGCGACGACGACGCTGCATCAGACTGATGCGCGTGCCCCTCGATTTTGCCGCTTAAACCCTTCACGTCGGTGGGCCGCCTGCCGCGTGTTTTCCATCGCGGCTCGAAGTTTCATCGCTCCGCTTGTTGATGGTTGAGCGATGGCTCTGGCGGGGTGCTGGAAATAGCCGGCTCGCTGGTCGGAGCACTCTCTTCGCGCCATGTTTTGCCTTCTCATCGCGCGCGATCGCTTTGCACGGCGCGAGCCGCCGAAAAACGTCGCGCCGCCCAGCGCTTCCCCAGAGCTTCCCCTTACCTCACCTTGGCTGCCGCAGTGCGCGATTTATCTTGGCCCGTAGAGTTAGCAGCAGGGGAAGCTCGCCTTGGTTGTCGCAAGAAAACCGAGCGGCTCGCGCGTGGCGAGCGACGCTCGCACGCACGAATTCCAGATTTCGCGCCGATCGTCGATCGTTGCCGGTAGCGTCGGGCAAGCTACCGCGGCGATTTCGTCGAGACGAGTGCGCAGAGCCGGCCCTCTGGTCGATCCCACCGAGTGGAGGCCAGGTTGATGTCGCAATTCGAACCGCAAGGGACCGGCTGGCAGCCCAGCCTGCCGGACTTTCGCGATTTCACGCCCGAATCGCCGCCCGTGCAGCAGTTGCTCCAACAGCTTTTCGACGCCGGCGCGACCGTACCGCCGACCGAACCACGCGTCGATCTCACCGAGTATTTCGTCGATCCCTGGGATCAACTCGGACTGCAATCGTCGTCGGCGCACGCCTGTTTGGGCTTGCTCGAGTACTTCGAGCGGCGCGCGCATGGCCGGGCCGTGCGACCTTCGCGCATGTTCTTGTATTACAACGCCCGGCGTCTGGCGGGCAGCACCGGAGATTCCGGCGGGGACTTGCGCAGCGCGCTGAAGGCGCTTGCGCGCTGCGGCGTTCCTCCCGAGCACCAGTGGCCCTACGACCCGGGGCGCCTGGACGTCATGCCCGAGCCGTACCTGTACCACCATGGTGCAGGCTATCGCGGCATGCATTACCTGCGCGTCGATCGGCGGAATCAGCCGGGGAGCGTGACGCTCACGCGGATCAAGGCGTTCTTGGCGGCGGGGTTTCCGCTGGCCTTTGGCGTGGCTCTGCCCGGTGGCCTGTCACGCAATGGCGTGCTGCCGTATCGCCCGACCTTCGAGGTGGTTCGTGGCGGCCAGGCCCTGGTGGCCGTGGGTTACGACGACGTCTGGTTGGACGGATCGCGCGGGGCATTACGGGTGCGAAATTCGTGGGGCACCGGTTGGGGCGAAAATGGTTACGGCTGGCTCCCTTACGCTTACGTCGAGGAGCAATTGGCCCTGGAATTCTGGACCCTCATCAGCCGTGAATGGCTCTCCGCCGGCGACTTCGGAATTCCCGAGCTAAGTTTGTGGCGGAATTGAGACGCGTGCGTTGCCGACGGGTAAGGCCCGCCGCAGGGACGCACCCTGTGCGCACTGACGAGCCGCCTGCGGGTGCAGGCCGGCAAATCCCACGCGCATTTGAGGCGCTGAAAAAAGAAATCACGAAAGCGAAAAGATTCCCCCTACCGTCCACCTAGCTCCCACACATTAGCCGTTGCTTGTGAGGACGAGCGCTCCTTAAATCGCGACTGAGAAGATTGTGTGCTTTGGCGAATTTGCCAACGACAGAGGATTAACCATGCATACTCGTAAAGCGAAACGTTCGACGGCGCGCGACCTGGTCCGCGTCCTCTTCCGCCACAAGCGGCAGATGCTGTGGTTCTTCGCGACCACCATGGGATTGGTGATCGTGGGACTGATCGTGATGCCGCGCACGTACATGTCGGAAGCGCGACTGTTCGTACGCATGGGTAAAGAAAGCGTCGGGCTTGATCCCACGGCGGCGATGGGGCAGACCGTGCCCGTCGAACCGTCGCGCGAGAACGAAATCAATTCCGAGCTGGACATCCTGCGCAGCCGCGTGCTGATGCAGGACGTGGTCGAGAAGCTGGGCTCGGACGTGATCCTCCGCAGCACGGCCGACGGCAAGCGCACCTGGGCGCAAACGCTGCTGTTGCCGATCAGCACCGTGATCTCGTTCGCGACGGAATCCGGCGAAGGGTCCCCCGAAGAGCGGGCCATCCGCAAGTTGGAGAAGTCGATCACGTGCTCGACGGCCCGCAAGTCGAACGTGATCGTCGTCAAGTGCAAGGCGCGCGATCCGCGGCTGGCGCAGACGATTGCCGACACCTTCGTCAACTCGTACCTGCTGCGGCACGCCAAGGCGAACCGCACGTCGGGTTCGCACGATTTCTTCGTGCAGCAATCGACGATCCTGCAGGATCAGCTCGATAAGGCCAACGAAGAACTGCGGGCGGCCAAGAACAAGGTGGGCCTGCTCTCGATCGACGGTCAGCGCGAAAACATCCAGCAGCAAATCAACACGCTGGAAAGCCGCATGCTGGAGAATAATCGGAACCGCGCCGCCAGCCACGCCAAGATCAAGGCGCTGAACGAAACCCTGGCCAAGATTCCCGCCCAATTGACCGCCGAAGAGGTGAGCGGGTTGCCGAACGTGGCGGGCGATTCGATGCGGAACGAGTTGTACAAGCTGCAAATGGAAGAAAACTCGGCCGCCTCGCGTCACACCGACGAGCATCCCGGCCTGAAGGCCATTCGCCGGCAGGTCGACGAGATGAAGACCATTCTCGCCGAGCAGGAAGCACGGCGCAGCCAGACCACCAAGAAGCTGAACCCGGTCTATCAGGACGCTCAGAAAGACCTGCTCTTGACCGAGGCGCAACTGGCTTCGGAGGACGCCGAGGCCAAGTCGCTGGAAACGCAAATGGCGGATATCCGCACCCGCTTGACGGAGATGAACGACACCCAGGAGCGGGTCAACGAACTGGTGCGGAAAACGGAGCTGATCGAAGCGAGCTATCGGCAATACGCTCAGAATCGCGAGCAAGCGCGCATCGACGAAGCTCTGGAAAGCGATCGGATTTCGAACGTCAACGTCGTTCAACCGCCGAGCTTCGTCGCCAAGCCCGTCAGCCCGAAGAAGGGGTTGACCCTGGCGTGCGGCCTGATTCTGGCAACGCTTGGTTCGTTGACCCTGGCTTTCGCGTCGGAACATTTCGATCGGTCGGTGAAGACCGCCGAAGAGGTGGAGCGCGAGTTGGGTGTGCCCGTCCTGTTGTCCGTCCCGCGTCATTTGCGCAACGAATTCCAACTTAACTGAGAGCCGCGTCATGATTACCGTAACTGAACAATTCGTGCCGCCGCGCCTGGCCGATCCGCGCATCGCTCCGATCGCCGATCACTACCAGGCGCTCGTCAACCGCCTGTTGCCGCTGGACGCGACCAAGGGAGCGGAACTGCGTTCGATCGGCATCACCAGCAGCGGGGTCGCCGAAGGTGTCAGCACGGTGGCCGCCGAATTGGCGCTCACCGCGGCCAGCCTGTCGACGCAGCCCGTGCTACTGTTGGACATGAACACGACCGACGCCGGCCGTGCGGGTACCTTGCGTGCCTGGCGCCAGCTCGGCATCTTCGACGCCGGCACGGCGACCGATGCCGATACCTCGGGCATCATTCATTCGCGCTACGAGAACCTGTCTTTGTTGTCGTGCCGCGACGCCGAGCAACTGAAGCCGCTGCCGTTCGATCGGCCGCGCATGGTGCAGTTGCTGCGCGAGCTGAACGAGGAGTACGGGCTCGTGATCGTCGACCTGCCGCCGGCTACCGACTCGAGCGTGGCCTTGGCCATGGCGGGTTTGCTGGCGGGCGTGGTGCTGGTCGTCGAGGCCGAGCAGACGCGCTTCGAGTCGGCCCAGCGCGCGACCCGAAGTTTGCAGCAGGCCCAGGCGAACCTGCTGGGAGTGATTCTCAACAAGCGGCCGCAACACATTCCCGAATGGCTGTACGAACGGCTGTAAACCCTCTATCGCCCTCTTTGCGGAACAGCAGGATATGATCCGTTTATTCAAGAAAGTGAAGACGTTTCTGCGCGGGGACGCCGGCTCGTCGTCGCTGGAGTTTCTCAACTCCGTCGAACGGATGCGTGGCATTCTCGATCGCGAGCGCATGCGCGCCGATCGCGGCAATACGATGTTCACACTGGTGACGTTCACATTTCCCGAGAACGTCGCGGTGGAGGGTCTTGTCGCGCTCGGACGGATCGCGCTGGAGAGGATTCGCACGACCGATGACGTGGGACTGTTAGGGCCGCACTGCATCGGCGTGGTGCTGCCGGAAACGTCGGCCGGCGGCGCGTGGCGCGTGGCCGACGATATTTGCTCGAAGCTGCCGACCATTTGGCCACGGCCGCAATGCGACGTCTACGTTCACCCGGCCGGCCGCAAGCCTTCGTCCGAGGACGACCATGGGCAACGCGACCAGCGTGGCAACGGTCGCGCCGCGCGCGACGACGGCGAACTGGCCCCTGTGGGTGCCGACGAAGACGACCCGCGGGCGGCGCAAGCCATCCAGTTCTTCTTCGTGCAACCGATGCCGCGCTGGAAACGCGCGATCGACCTTTTCGGATCGGTGACGGCGCTTGTGATCTTGTCGCCGCTTTTGCTGGTCGCTGCGGTGGCCATCAAGCTGACGTCGCCCGGCCCGGTGTTCTTCACGCAGATGCGTGGCGGCCTGGGCGGCCGGCCATTCAAGATCTACAAGTTTCGCACGATGTGCGTCGACGCCGAGCAGAAGAAGCAATCGCTGCGCAAGTTCAGCGAGCAGAGCGGCCCTGCGTTCAAGATGAAGAACGATCCGCGGATCACGCGGTTGGGCAGCTTCTTGCGGAAGACGAGCATCGATGAACTGCCGCAGTTGATCAACGTGGTGCTGGGTGACATGTCGCTGGTGGGGCCCAGGCCCTTGCCCTGCGACGAGTCGGACCGTTGCTTGCCGTGGCAACAGCGCCGGCTGGACGTCACGCCGGGATTGACGTGCATTTGGCAAGTCGAGGGGCGCTCGCGGGTTTCGTTTGACGATTGGGCTCGCATGGACGTGCGATACATCCAATCGCGGTCGCTAGTCAAGGACGCCAAACTGATCGCCCAGACGCTCCCTGCAGTGGTGCTGCGCAAGGGGGCCTGCTGATTGGCATCCGCGCCGCGGCCTGATGTGGAGCTGGTAATGAGCGAGAACTCGAAGACCGCGCAGCCGCGGCTCCTCTTGGTTGCCTTTGAGTGCAGTCCCAAGCATGGCTCGGAATGGGCCAACGGTTGGAATCGTGCGCTGCAAGCCGCTCGCCGCTATGAAACCTGCGTAGTGACCCGCGGCGACGACCAGGAGCGCGAAATTCGCGAATACCTGGCCAGGCACGGCGCCATCCCGAATCTACGCTTCGAATTCCTCTCCTGTCCCGGCTTCGGCGGCCACCCGGTCCACGTGGGCGGGCGGCGCTGGATGGCCTACAGCAAATGGCAGCGCGCCGTTTTCGCGCGGGTTCAGGAACTTCACGCGATCCAACGCTTCGATCTCTTTCACCAGGTGACCAACACCGGCTTTCGCGAGCCCGGTCACCTGTGGCAGCTCGACGCGCCGTTTGTGTGGGGGCCGATCGGCGGATTGCACAACTATCCGTGGCGGTTTCTCGGCGAAGCGGGCTTGCGCGGAGCGGCCACCGAGGGGCTGCGGAACGTGGCCAACACGTTTCAGTTGTATGGCAGCCGCCGCGGTCGGAAAGCGGCGCGACGCGCCAAGGCCGTGCTGGCGGCGAATTCGACAGGCTGTGAACAGTTTTATCGCGCCCGCGGCGTTCTGCCGCTTGAACTGTTGGACGTCGGCATCGCCTCGGTCTCGGACGAGCCGCGACCGATTCGCCCGGCGGGCGAGCCCCTGCACATTCTCTGGTCGGGACAATTTGTTTCCCGCAAGGCGCTCTCGCTCTTGCTGAAAGCAGTTGCCCAGTTGCCTGGCGACGTCGATTACAAATTGCGTATCGTCGGTGGCGGCCCGCTCGAAGCGCGCTGGAAGCATCTGGCCGAACGGCTGGGAGTCGCCCCGAAGATCGATTGGGTCGGCTGGCTGCCCCACGACCAGGCGCGCCGGCAATACGACTGGGCCGACGTCTTCGTCTTCACCAGCCTGCGCGATAATTCCGGCACCGTGATGTTGGAAGCGATGGCGGCCGGTTTGCCGGTCGTCTGTCTCGATCATCAAGGCGCCCGCGACATCGTCACAGCCGCGTCCGGCATCAAGATTCCGCCGCACCATCCGCGCCAAGTTGTCGCCGAACTGGCGGCGGCTTTGGTCGAGCTGGCGACCAACGTCCCACGGCGCGAGCAGCTCGGCGCGGGCGCGCACGAGCGCGCCAAAGATTATTTGTGGGACAACCTGGGCCGACAGACCGCGGTTGCCTATCGAGAAGTCCTGGCCGATGCCGCGCACGCACCGCGCAGCGTGAAGCGGCAATCTGCGCCGCCGCGTTCGCAGCGCGTGAAGCTCGCCGCCCGTGAGGCCGCGGTGTGGGCGATTTGTCGCGCCGCCGCCTGCCAGCAGGCGTTCCACGGACGCCGCCCGGGCAACGACTTCGGTATCCTCACTTATCATCGCGTGACCGATCGCGTGCCCGGTTTTGCGGCGCCCACGTGGAACATTTCGCCCGCGCGCTTGCGGGAACAACTGGCCGGACTGCTGCGCCGTGGATTCAAGCCTCGGGCGTTGTCCGAGGTGCTCGAAGCGCGCACAAGCGGCGTCAAACTCCCCGAGGGTGTGTTCGTCGTCACCTTCGACGACGGCTACGAAAACAACTTCACCGATGCGCTGCCGGTGCTGGAAGAGCTGGGCGTGCCGGCCACGATTTTCCTGGCGACGTCGTTTCTCAATTCCACCTCGCCGTTTCCCTTTGACGACTGGTCGGGGCGCGGTCAGTGGGGCGTGCCGGTCAGCTCGTGGCGTCCGCTTGAATCCGGGCAATGCCGCAAGCTGCTCGATTCGGGCCTGATCGAATTAGGGACGCACACGCACACCCATCAACGATTCTTGCAGCGGATCGATGATTTTCGCGCCGACATGCAAGCCAGCATCGAGCTACTGCACGATGCATTCGGCGTGCGCCGGCCGACGTTCGCGTTTCCCCATGGGATTCACGATTCGTCGATGCTCGACGTGGTGCGTGACTTAGGTATTCGCGCCGCATTGACGACAGTGCCTGGCTTAATCGACATTTCCTCCGACCCGCTCGGCTGGGGGCGTTTCAGCGTGGAGAGCCACGACACGGCTGCCACGCTGGCCGGAAAGTTGGGTGGCTGGTACACCCCGCTCACGCACAGGCTGCGCAGCCTGGGCCGCTCGCCGGCTCGGAAAACCACCCGATCCTCGATCATCGCCACGGTGCCTGCACCGGAAGTCGAAGCTCCGGTCGAGGAAGCGCTCGTGGCGTGCGATTGAGCGTCGCGGCGCGCAAGTTCAGAAAACCTTCGATGACTCGCAAAGAAGCAGTTGCCTCACTATGCAGGTGAATGCGGTCGAAACGCCGAACGTCATGAGCGCCGTGGATTCGTCCGAAACGGCCGCGATCGGTTCGCGCGCGCGACAGCTGCTCGCCACGCATGCGGATACGATCAAGGGGCTCTTGTCGATCATCGACCAGGCCATCTTCAGCGGCACCAGCTTCGTCACGGCCGTCATCGTCGGCCGCGCGACGACACCCGACGTACTCGGTTTGTATTACCTGACGTTGACGATCGCCTACGTCGCGATAGGCATCCAGGAATGCATGATCGCGGTTCCGTACGCCATTCTGTCCCCACGGCGGCGCGGGCGTGAGCTGGCCGAATACACGGCCAGCACCTGGATCCACTATTTCTCCTGGAGCGCGCTGTGTCTTGGCGGGCTGCTTGTGGCCCTGTTGACGGTCTCGTTGACGGGCGGCGCCACGATCACGCCGGGCTTGCAAGTGTTGACCTTCACGCTGCCGGTCCTTTTGTTGCGCGAAAGTATTCGCCGCTTTGCTTTCGCGCGATTGCGCTTGACCGTAGCCATCATGCTCGATGCCACGGTCGCGTTCGTGCAATTGGCCGGCCTGCTGTCGCTGTGGTATCTCGGCGATATTTCGCTGTTCGCCATATTCGGCACGATGACGATTGCCTGCGCCGTGGCCATTTTCGGCTGGTTGAGCGTCAACCGCCCCCGGAAGATCCTGGTATCACGCCGGGCGTTGGTCGACTGGCGCCATAACTGGTCGATCGCGCAATGGTCGCTGGCCAGCTTCATGCTCAGCAACACCATTCCCTTCATCATGCCCTGGATCGTGGCCGTGGTGTCGGGGAATGCGGCGGCCGGAATCTTCGGAGCGTCGGCGACGCTGATCGGCATGACGAACGTGCTCGTGCTGGGGGCCAGCAATTTTCTCATGCCCAAGGCGGCTTCGTCGTTCGCCTCGCGCGGTGCGGCGGGGCTCAGCCGTGTGTTGATCGCGATGGCGCTGTTGTTCGTCGTCGTTATCGGATCGTTCTTCGCCGCGATATTCGTCAGTGGTGACTGGCTGGCGGTCTTCGTCTACGGCGCCGAATTCCACGGCACAGGGGGCGTCCAAGCGACTTTGGCGGCCAACATGCTGGCAGGCAGCTTGGGAATGATCGCCGCGCAGGGGCTGTTGGTGATCGGGCGGCAGAGAGTCAATTTCCTGATCGATATCGGTCTGTTTTCCATCACCATGATCAGCGCCGCGCTGCTCGTGCCGGAATGGGGACCTTTAGGGGCGGCGTTGGCTTCGCTCGCCGGCGGTACGGCCAGCACCTCGGTGCGAGCGATCCTGTTGGGCCGAGCTTTGCACGGAATGAGAGGGACGGTCGAGACGCGTTGATCACAGTTCGGGGCGATACAACGCAGAGACAAGTCATGCAGATTCGTACCACGACACCACTACAGTTGACGTCCGACGAGATCGGAGCGTGGACCACGATGCAGCGCGCCAATCCAATGCTCGCCAGTCCGTATTTCTGCGCTGAGTTCACGCAAGCCACGGCGCTTGCGCGCCATGACGTGGAAGTGGCGGTGCTCGAGATCGGCGGGCGTCCCGTCGGGTTTTTTCCCTACCAGCGTTCGCGCTGGAACGTCGGCCGTTCGGTCGCCGGCCGGCTGTCGGATTTTCAGGCCATGATCTGCTACCCGGGGCTGCAATACGATCCCGCGGCGGTGCTGCGCGGATGCGGCTTATCGGCCTGGCATTTCGATCATCTGCTCGATCCGCAGCGGAATTTCCAGGACTTCGTGTGGCGCGATGCCGACTCACCGCACATCGTTCTCGGCACTGGCATCGAGGACTATTTCGAAGGGCAGAAGAACGGCAAGAGCCTGCGGTCGGAGTACGGACAGCGCAAACGCAAGATCGAGCGCGAGGTAGGACCGTTGCGCCTGGAAACCGACGTGACGGACCGGTCCATCATCGCCACCTGTTTTCGCTGGAAAGTAGAACAGTATCTGCGGACGGGTACGCCGAATGTGTTTGCCTATCGTTGGGTCCTGGATCTGTTCGACGCGATTTTGTCGCTCCGCAACGACAATTTCTCGTCGATGGTGTCGGTGCTGTATGCCGGCAGCACGATCGCGGCGGTGAATTTCTGCCTCCGCTCGCGCGACATCCTGCATGCCTGGTTTCCAGCTTACAACATGGACCTGGCCAGGTACTCGCCGGGCACCTTGCAATGGTTCGAGATGATCGATGCGCTCCCCAAGCTCGGTTTCCGCCGCATCGACTTGGGCAAGGGCCCCGAACAGTTCAAGCGGCGTTTCATGAACGGCGCCGTCCGGGTGGCCGAAGGCACGGTCGACCTCCGACCGATGCAGCTGCTCTTCCGCCGTGTCTGGCAGCGGGCGCGCGATCGGATTCGAGATTCTCGCCTGTACGGCCCGGCGCGGACGCCGGCCGCATTCCTCTACCGACTCAATCACTGGCTGGAGCACCGCTACGTGCGGTCAAGCCGTGGCACTTTAACCAAGTGAACGTGCGATGAACGTCTTCAAGAAAATCGGCCTCTGGTACGTCCTGGCAACGCCCATCCTGGCAGGCTTTTCGACATTCGAGTTCAAGGCCGACGAAGGTTTTACCGTCACCGGTCTGATCTGGGTGTTGCAGTTCGCCACCGGCGTGCTGTTGTTGCCGTTCGTCTGGTCGTCAGACGATCATCGCGGCGATTTGCGCGCCTGGTGGCCGTGGCTGGGCTGGGCGGCCATCCTTTTCATGTCGATCGCCTGGTGCGGCAATCTCGGCCGGCGGAATATTCAAGAGGCGATGCAGTTGTGCATGCCCGTCGTCGTGGGAATGGTCGCCGCGTCGGTGATCCGCAGCCGTAACGATCTGCGCTGGTTCCTGGGAACCTTCAACGTCGCGATGGTGTTTCTCGCTCTCTTCACGTTGTTGTTCATTTCCGGCCGATTCGACGAGGAATGGATCTCGACCCGCGTTCGACCAGCGGCCTTGACCATGACGCTCATCGGCTGCGTGTACTTGTCTTACTATCCCCGCTACAAGATCTTGCCGGTCTTGGGATGGGGAACCTGCATCCTGCTGACGCTGCTGACGCAAAGCCGCATGGCGACCATGACCTTGCTGGTCGCGCCGATCGTATTTCCGGTTTATCACCGCCGGTGGATCAACCTCGCCGCGGTGGTGGCTTTGGGATTCGTCGGGGTCGGTCTGTTCTACACGCCGATCATTCAAAAGAAATTCTTCGAGTCCGGGAGCGGCGGCATTACCGAAGCATTCTCGGGAGATTTCGCCGGCGCAGGCCGTTTCGAGGCGTGGCCCGAGATTTGGAAGGAGGCGTGGACCCATCCGCTGCTCGGCGCCGGCGTAGGTTCGGCCTACGACTTCGTGCCGCAGGTCTGGGAGGACATTTTCCACGTACACAACGACTATTTGCGCGTGTTCTTCGAATTGGGGATCGTCGGCGAGGTGATCTTCGTCTTTGCCATGCTCTGGCAACTGGTCTTCCTCTATCGCCATACGCAAATCGCTCGTGGACTGACGCGCAGTACGTTCGTGGCGGCCTTCATGGGCTGGTGCGCCCTAATGATCAGCAGCGGCTCGGACAACACGATCATCTACAACATTTATTTCACCAATTTGCTGTTTGCCCTGATTGGAGCCGCCAACGGCGTCTTCCAGGCCAGCACGGCCGACGCCCACCTACCACAACCCGCGACCAGCGCGGACTTGACCAATATGCATTACCGCCCCATTTGATCGACGCCCACCACAAGGAAATGCGGACAATGTCTCGACACCAAACTTTGCCCATGACCGTAAGTCTGATCATTCCGACGTACAATCGCGCGCACATGATCACGGCGGCGATTCGCAGTGCCCTGGCGCAGACGCGCGTGCCGGACGAGATCGTCGTGGTCGACGACGGATCGACCGACAATACGGTCGAGGTGCTGGAGCAATTCGCTCCGCTGGTGCGCATCGTGCGGCAGCCGAACCGCGGTCGATCGTCCGCGCGCAACAACGGTATTCGCAATGCCAAGGGCGACGCCGTGTTGTTTCTCGATTCGGACGACATGCTGATGCCTCGCGCCGTGGACGCTTGCGTCGCGGTCCTCGAGCGGCGCCCGGAAATCGACGTGGTATACGGCGACGCGGAACTGGTCGACGTGCACGGAAACTTCCTGTGCAAGTACAGCGATCGCATGACCGGCGAACGACCCGTCGGCAACATCCTGGGCGAACTGGGACGGCGCTGCTGCCTGACCATGGTCACCATGGTGCGGAAGACCGCGCTCGTGGGTGTGGCTTTCGAAGAGGGAATGGAATTCGGCGAGGATTACGATTTCTGGCGGCAGTTGGCCGCGCGATCGCAATTCGCATACGTCGACGAGCCCTTGATGCGCTATCGTATCCATCCGGGCATGACCGTGACTTCGAACCCGATCAAAACGCTCGACTCGGAGCTGGAAGTTCAGCGTCGGGTACACGCCATGCCGGAGTTCGCCTGTCTGCCGCGGCGCGTGCGTGCCATGGCCTATTCCTCGCACGGTGCGAAGCAAGCGATGCGCGATCGCGGGCGATTGGCGCGGGCGATGTTCTGGAAGGCGATCGTCACGGACCCGACTAGTTTGACGCCGTATGCGCTGTTGGGGCTGTCGCTGTTCGGCTTGCGACCGCTGCAGTACGCGATTCTCAAGCGCCGCAAGATGATGGGAGACAATATCGCCATCGAGGCCGGAACCAAGGCCATTGCACAACAGCGTGCCGTGCCGGCCGAGGACGCGTCCGATCACGATATGGCGGAGGTCGAGGAGCACATTTATGGTTAAGGTCCTTGTCGTCGGGCAGACCCCGCCGCCATACCTCGGCCAGCCGATCATGTTGCAGCGTTTGCTGGAGAGCAACATGGCGGACGTCGAGTTCCTTCACGTCGGCACGCGGCTGTCCACCGACTCGAACGAAGTGGGACGATTTCGCGTGGCCAAGGTGCTGACCTTGCTGCCGATCATCGCGCGCATCTGGTGGGCGCGGCTGGTTCATGGCGTGAAAGTGCTTTACTACCCGCCGGCAGGGCCGATTCGCGTCACGATGTTTCGCGACTTTGCCATCCTGCTTCCCACGCGGTGGTTGTTCTCGAAAACGATCTTCCACTTTCATGCCAGCGGCATTTCCGAGATCTACGAACGCCTGCCGGCCTGGCAACGGTGGCTGTTTCGGTGCGCCTACTATCATCCCGCGGCTGGCGTGCGCTTATCGGAAACGACTCCCGACGATGCGCGCCGTTTGCGGGCCAAGTGCGAATACGTGATTCCCTACGGTATCGACGATCCTTGTCCCGCCGGCCCTCGCACCGACTTATCTCCGGTTACCGCCGAGCGCCCGCTGCGCATCCTCTTCGTGGCGATGCTGCGCGAATCGAAGGGCTTGCTGGTACTGATCGAGGCGGCCGCCCACCTGGCGGCGCGCGGCGTGCCCTTTCAGTTCGAAGTGATGGGGCAGTTCATCACGCCCGAATTCGGCGAACGCGTGCAGAAGCGTGTCGAGGAGTTAGGGTTGCAGGAAAAGGTGAAGTTCCTGGGAATGCTCACGGGGGATGAGAAGTTCGCGGCCTACGCGCGTGCGGACGTGTTTTCGCTGCCCACTTTCTACGAGTCGGAAGCGTTTCCCGTTGTGCTGCTCGAAGCGCTGGCCAATGGACTGCCGATCGTCTCGACGCGGTGGCGCGGAATTCCTTCGCTGGTCGACGATGGCGAGACCGGATTCCTGGTGGAAACGCACGACCCGGAAGCCGTCGCCGCTCGACTGTCTCAACTGGCCGGCGATACGTCTCTGCGCGTGTCGATGGCGCGCGCCGCGCGTCGGCGATTCCTCGAAGACTACACGTTGTCGACGCACATCGCGCGCATGCGGGAAATGTTTCTGGAAGTCTCCGGCGAGACTCGGCGGGCGAGCGACGAGCCGCAAACATGCCCACAAGAAGTGCGTGAAACCGAAGCCGAGGTCGAGGCCCTTACCTAGCAAACCCAGCGAGCAACAGCACCGTGGGCCGCCGCGGCACATCGCGTCGACGTGAATCGACAGCTTGATCCTCCCCTACGAAGCGCGAAAAGTCATGAGCTATAGTGGATCGAAGTTGGGCCAGCGCCGTCCCTCCGGCGCAGCGCCCCAGAGCCGGACGGAACCGTCTGGCAAGGAAGTCGCCGCACGCGCCGAAAGCAGCGTGCCGCCCCCCTTGGGCAAAGCTTGGCGCAATGGCCATTCGGCGCTGGCCGCGGCCTTGAACCTGACGGCCGACGCCGTCTATTTCGTGTCGCTGGAAGACATGCGCATTTGCGCGGCGAATGTGGCCGCCACGGCGCGCACGGGCTATCACACCGGCGAACTGGTCGGCATGCGATTGACCGAAGTCGTGGCGGTGACTGAAGGCTTCGATCCCGTCGAAGAGTATTACGACGACGCCGAGCTTGCGGCGCTCGCGGCCCGCGGCATCGAGCATACGAAGGATGGTCAGCAGGTCGACGTCGAGATTCGCTGGCGGCGCGTGGCATCCGACGGCGATTCGCTGTTGGTGGCCGCGGTGCGCGAAGTTGTCGTGCCGGAAATGATTGCGCCTCCGGCGATCGAAGCCGATCCATGCGACCCGCTCACCGGATTACCCAGCCGCGTGCGCTTAGCCTCGCGGGTACGCGCGCTCGAGCGACGGCTGCGGGGCATAGCCGCGCCCGTAGCGCTTTTGTTCCTGGACGTCGACCGGTTCAAGGAAATCAACGACACGCACGGCCACCTGGTGGGCGATCGGGTACTGTGCGAAGTGGCGCAGCGCCTGCTGCGCTGCGTGCGCCAGGATGATCTGGTCGTGCGTTATGGCGGCGACGAATTCGTGGTATTGCTCGACGCGGTTCGGACCCGGCAGCAAGTCGAGCAAATGGTCGAGCGGATCGCGGCCGAGATTCGTGCGCCTGTTGCACTGGCCGAGGGGCACTTGATCGTGTCGGCCAGCATCGGCCTGGCAATGGCCCACGAGGCCGCCGAAATTGCCGATCTGTTGGAAATGGCTGATCAGGCCATGTACCGCGTGAAACGCGCCAGCCGGCGTGTGCCACGCTAGACGCGACAGCCCTTCCGTCCGACACGACGCCCGCGCGTCCGTGATATCTGCTATAACCTGCGCGCCAGCGTGGCCATTCCAAGCTGGTGCCGGGGCGTTGGACGCGTCCGGTCGAGCGGCGTCATCGTCGACGTGTCTTTTTCTTTTCCAGGCAGCGCAACGCCGCCATGCAACGGGCGCCCGCCAGGAGCTGGGAAACGCATGCGGATTCTTGTCACCGGCGGAGCTGGTTACATCGGCAGCCATACCGTGCGGCTGCTCTCGCGCGCCGGACATGAAGTCTGGTCCTATGACAATCTGTGTACCGGCCATCGAGAAGCCGTGCCCGAGGGCCGCCTGATCGTGGGCGACCTGACGAACCGCGCGCTTCTGGAAGCAACGCTGCGCGAGAAAAAAATCGACGCGGTGATGCACTTTGCCGCTTTCTCGCTGGTCGGGGAGTCGGTCACGAACCCGGCGATTTATTATCAGAACAATCTGGTGGCGAGCCTGTCGCTCTTAGAATCGATGCGCGCCACAGGCGTTTCGCGGATCGTGCTTTCGAGCACGACAGCCACCTACGGCGCGCCCGAGATCATTCCCATCGCCGAAGACGCGCCCCAGCGTCCCATCAATCCCTACGGCTTCACCAAGCTCGCGATCGAGCACGCTCTGGCCGATTACGCCCAGGCCTATGGCTTCGGCTATGCGGCGTTACGTTACTTCAACGCCTCGGGCGCGAGTCCCGATGGCGCGATCGGCGAGGACCACAAGCCGGAGTCGCATTTGATTCCTCTGGTGCTGCAAGTGGCGCTGGGCCAGCGCGAAACAATCACGATTTTCGGCCACGATTATCCCACGCCCGACGGCACCTGCATCCGCGATTACATCCACGTCGATGATCTCGGCGCGGCCCATCTGGCGGCGCTCGAACGACTACGACCGCGCCATGGCATCCAGTGCAACCTGGGGATAGGCCGCGGCTACAGCGTCCGCGAGGTGATCGACGCTTGCCGCCGTGTTAGCGGGCACGAGATTCCGGTCGTGATAGGGCCGCGGCGCCCCGGCGATCCTCCGGAACTGATCGCCGACGCGAGCCGGGCGCGGCGCGAACTCGGTTGGACGCCCGTCTACACCGAGCTCGACGGAATCGTGGCGACCGCCTGGCAGTGGCACCGCACTCACCCGCACGGGTACGGCGGCAAGTTGTAGCGCCATTGGGTGTGATCGCTGCGGAGTGTCTTGGAGCCTCTTGCGGCTTTTGGCTTACTGGCTGACAATACGAGCATTCGTTCGCGCGCTTCCCTTCCTTCTGTTGCGGCCTTGCCCAGGCCAGGTTGTTGCTCTCCATGCGCAAGCGCATTTTGCGGATTCTGGCGGGGTTGGTAGTTGTGGCCTTCGTCGCCCTGCTGGGCGCCCTCTGGTGGACACATCGCCAGGTCGCGGCCAGTCTGGCGCAGCTCGACGGCGAGGTCGTGGTCGAAGGACTTACCGGTCCGGCAAAGATCGAGCGCGATCATCGCGGCATTCCCACGATCCAGGCCGATGGGCGCGACGACGTGGCCTTTGCCCTCGGATTTGTCCACGCCCAAGATCGCTACTTCCAGATGGATCTGCTGCGGCGTAATTCGGCCGGCGAGTTGGCTGAGTTGATCGGACCGAAGCTCGTGGACCAGGATCGCAAGGTGCGGATCCATCGCTTTCGGGACGTCGCTCGCCGCTTGCTGACCAAGGCCAGTAGCGAAGAGCAGCGCACGATCGATCGCTACTCAGCCGGCGTCAACGCGGGGCTTTCTGCGCTCGGCGCGAAACCGTTCGAGTATCTGCTGATGGGTATCGAACCCGCGCCGTGGCAGCCCGAAGATTGCGCGCTGGTCATGTTCTCGATGTACCTGGACCTGCAGGGCGAAGATTATCGCGACGAATCCACGATCGGCCTCATGTACGACGTGCTGCCGAAGGAGCTGGCCGACTTTCTTGCGCCGCTCGGCACGGAGTGGGACGCACCAATCCACGGCGAAGCGTTCCAGACGCCGCCGATTCCGGGTCCCGAAGTCTTCGATACACGCAAGGCCGACGCCGCGACGGTGTCGCTCTTACAGCCGCGTGGCACACTCCCCCCCGAAGCGCACGTGCATCTGGGCAGCAATAATTGGGCCGTCTCCGGCAAGCGCACCGCCGACGGCCGCGCCATGGTCGCCGACGACATGCACCTGGGCATTCGCGTGCCGCACATCTGGTATCGGGCGTCGCTCGTGTGGAACGACCCGGCCGAACCCGCCAAGGAGCGACGCATCACGGGGGTCACGCTGCCGGGCACGCCCGGCGTCATCGTGGGGAGCAACGGCCACGTGGCGTGGGGCTTTACCAACAGCGAAGGAGATTGGGTCGACGTCGTGGTCATCGAAGTCGATCCGAACGACAAGACCAAGTACATCACGCCCGACGGTCCGCGCGAGTTCGAGCACCACGAAGAGATCATTCGCGTCGCCGGCGAACCAGACGCGAAACTGGATATCGTCTCCACGATCTGGGGACCCGTGATGGATCACGATCATAAAGATCGGCCGCGCGTCGAGCGCTGGGTGGCCCACGATCCGGAAGGCGTAAACATGGGCCTGTTGAAAATCGAATCGGCCGAGACGCTGGAAGACGCGCTGCGGTTGGCCAATCTGAGCGGCTCGCCGGCGCAGAACTTCGTCGTGGCCGACGACCAGGGGCGCATTGCCTGGACGATCATGGGGCGCGTGCCGAAGCGAGTCGGCTTCGATGGCCGGTTGCCTTCCTCGTGGGCCGACGGCGCGCATCGCTGGGACGGCTACTTAGCGCCCGAGGATTATCCCCGCGTGGTCGAGCCCGACGATGGCCGCCTGTGGACGGCCAACGGTCGCGTGGTCAGCGGCGATATGCTGGTAACCCTCGGCGACGGCGGCTACGACCTGGGAGCCCGCGCGCAACAGATTCGCGACGATCTGCGCACGCTCGACAAGATGACCGAAGCCGACATGCTGCATATCCAACTGGACGATCGCGCGGTATTTCTCGAGCGCTGGCAAAAGCTGCTGATGGACGTGCTGTCGCCCGAGGCGGTCGCCGATCATCCGCAGCGTGCCGAGCTGCGTCGCTATGTCGACCATTGGGGCGGGCATGCCGCGATCGATTCGGTGGGCTTCCGAGCCGTGCGGACGTTTCGCCGGCGATTGCTCACGCAGCTTTCCGACGTGCTGGTGGCTCCGTGCAAGAAAATCGACAAGGATTTTTCGATCGTGAAGCTCGACCGCACCGAAGGCCCGCTGTGGCGATTGGTTTCGGAGCGCCCCGAGCATTTGATCGACCCACGCTTCAAAACGTGGGACGAACTGCTGGTGGCGGCCGTGGACGACGTCATCAACGATGCAGCGAAGAGCGGCGGTAAGATTTCGGACTACACCTGGGGCGCGTACAACACGACCCGCATCCAGCACCCGCTCAGCGTGGCGCTGCCGGCCTTGAGCACCTGGCTCGATATGCCGGCGCAGCCGCTGCCGGGCGATTCGGAAAACATGCCGCGCATCCAGGCACCGTCGATGGGCGCTTCGCAGCGGATGGCCGTCTCGCCCGGGCATGAAGAGGACGCTTATCTGCACATGCCGTGCGGCCAGAGTGGGCATCCGCTGTCGCCCCACTATCGCGACGAGCATGCTAACTGGGCCGACGGCAAGGCCGAGCCGTTTCTGCCCGGCGAGACCGTGCATACGCTCGTGCTCAAGCCGGCGGCGTAAGAGCGGTGCAAGGTTCCTCTCGTGCGCATTTAGTAGCCCGAAGCGCCAGCGAGGGATTTGCGCCACTTTTCTATCTGACCAGTCCCTCGCTGGCGCTTCGGGCTAGTCGCGGAGCCTCACACGCAAACCTGAACGCTTCAATGTAGCGCTAAGTCGCCGTTGCCGCGGCGAGCGTCGCAATTAGCGGTGGATTCCGGTTGCTTTCCCGCTGCCGGACTTTTAATCTTACCGTTGCCAGGCGTGGCGGTTCATGAACTGGGCGATACCGCGCACTTATAGCGCCAACCATTCAGGCAGGAGATCTGGTCGTGAACAGCTACTCTCCCTCGGCACACCGGACGTTTTGGGCGGGATGTTTGGCCGTGCTCGCCGCCACTGCGACGTTGTTCGCCCCGCAAGCAGCTTTCGCCGACGAAGCCCGCGTCGGCCGCAAGATCGACGAATTCTCGCTGCACGATGCGCGCGGCGCGATGCGCTCGCTCAAGGATTACAAGGACGCCAAGCTGCTGGTCGTGGCGTTCCTGGGCACCGAGTGCCCGTTGGCTAATGCCTACCTGCCACGCCTGGCCGAGCTCTCGGAAAAGTGGAAGTCGCAGGGTGTGGCGTTCCTGGGCATCAACTCGAATCAGCAGGATTCCATCACCGAGGTCGCCAATCACGCGCAGCGGATGGAGATTCCGTTTCCTGTCCTCAAGGACCCCGCCAACGAGATCGCCGACCGCTTCGGCGCCGTTCGCACGCCGGAAGTTTTCCTGCTCGATGGCGATCGCGTGGTTCGTTACTGGGGGCGCATCGACGATCAATACGGCGTGGGCTTTCAACGCAAAAAGCCGGGCCGCAACGATCTGAGCGAAGCAATCGATGAACTCCTGGCAGGCAAAGCGGTCAGCGAGCCGGTGACCGAGGCCCCCGGCTGCTTGATCGGACGGGTGAAGCGCGCCGATCCAAAGGGAGACGTGACCTACTCGAAGCAGATCGCGCGGCTCTTGCAGGCGCGCTGCGTGGAATGCCATCACGCGGGGCAGATCGCCCCCTTCTCGCTCACCAGCTACGACGAAGTGGTCGGCTGGGCCGAGATGATGAAGGAAGTGGTTCACGAGCGCCGCATGCCGCCGTGGATGGCCGCGCCGGATCATGGCAATTTCAAGAACAATCCGTCGCTCAGCGCCGACGAGATCGCGCTACTGGATCGGTGGATCGAGAACGGCTGCCCCGAAGGGAATAAAGCCGATCTGCCCGAGCCCGCACATTTCGCCGAAGGGTGGGGCATCGACAAGCCGGACCAGATTTTTTACATGCGCGACGATCCCTACACGGTGCCGGCCGAAGGCGTGGTGAGCTACAAGCACTTCATCGTCGATCCCGGCTTCAAAGAAGATCACTGGATCAAGCAGGCCGAGGTGAAGGCGGGTAACCCGGCCGTGGTGCACCACGTGATCGTGTTCATTCAACAGCAGGGCTCGCTCGATTTCGGCGATCCGCAAATGGCCTACGCGCCCGGCATGACGCCCCGTCGATTGGAAAACGGGGCCGCGATCCGCGTCCCGGCCGGCGCGAAGCTGGTGTTTCAATGCCACTACACGCCCAACGGCAAAGCGCAGGACGACCGTAGCTACGTCGGCCTGGTCTACGCCAAGCCCGAGGAAGTGACGCAAGAGGTGTTGGGCTCGAGTTGCGGACAGGTGAGCTTGCGCATTCCGCCGAACGAAGCAAACCACCAGGTGACCGCACGGCACAAGTTCCGCCGTGACACGGTTCTTTTGGGGATGAACCCGCACATGCACTTGCGCGGCAAGTCGTTCCGCTACGAGCTGATTCACCCGGACGGCACGAACGAGATCCTGCTCGATGTGCCGCACTACGACTTCAATTGGCAGTTGTGGTACATGCTCCAGGAGCCGAAGAAGATTCCCAAGGGGAGCACCATGATCTGTACGGCCTACTTCGACAATTCGTCGGACAACCCGGCCAACCCCAACCCGAACACGACGGTCAACTGGGGTGAGCAGACGTGGGACGAAATGATGTTCGGCTTCTACTCCGTGATCACGCCGGTCGACCCAATCGCCGAAGCGGCGGCCAAGGCGGCGAAGAAGAAGCGCTAAGCGAGACGGCGTTCTTGGCTGCGCAAACAATAAGGGCCTGAGCCACCTTCATGGTGGCCCAGGCCCATTTAGCAATTCTTTCACAAGACCGGATGCCGCGCGCGTTCTGTTCCGGCCTAAGCCTGGAACGAGCTGCCGCAACCGCAGCTCTTCACGGCGTTCGGGTTATCGAACGTGAAGCCGCGCTTTTCCAAGCCGTCGTAGAAGTCGACCGTGGTGCCGTCCAGGTACAGGGCGCTCTTCTTGTCGACGACGACCGGCACACCGTGGCACTCGTACTTCGAGTCGATCTTTTCGTCGAACGCCTTGTCGAAGCCCAGGTTGTACTGGAAACCGCTGCAGCCGCCGCCCACGACTCCCACGCGCAGCACGGTCTCGGGACCGAGCTTCTGTTCCTGGATGATGCGTTTGACCTCGCTTGCGGCCTTTTCACTGAGCATGACAGCCATTGGTTTCCGATGCCTCCCGGAGAGGGTTAAAGTCAATTCGTGTAGCCAAGTTATGTCATAATTATACGATCCCGCGGACAAAGGGAAGGGCGCAATTCCGCCCACCTTTACATCGTCCTTGGTACCGTCGACCCCGAGCAGAAAAACCGTACCAGAACGCTAGATAAGGCGCTCGGACGGCCGAAGCTCGCCGCCCTGACATACGGCCCCAATCAGGCCAGGCTACTGAGCTTGCGCAGCCGTTTGACCGCCTCGGCCACGGCCCCGATGGCAAATTCCACGTCTTCAGCCGTGGTAAACCGGCCCAGCCCGAATCGCAGGCTGGCCCGGGTTTGATCCTCGTCCAGCCCCAGGGCCCGCAATACATGGCTCGGCTCGGGATTGGCCGACGTGCAGGCACTGCCCGAACTCACGGCCAGGTGCTGCATGCTCATCATCAAAGCTTCGCCATTCACGTAGGCGAAGCTGGTATTCAAGTTGCCGGGCAAGCGGCGCTCGTCGGCCAGTGGCAGGCCGTTGAGCGTGACACCTTCCAACCGCTCGATCAGTCCGGCGTACAGCCGGTCGCGCAAAGCGGTCAATCGCGGGCGTTCTTCCGGCATTTCATCCAGGCATAGCGAGATCGCTTTGGCAAAGCCGACGATGCCCGGCACGTTCAGCGTCCCGCTGCGGACGCCTCCTTCCTGTCCGCCGCCATCGATTTGCGGCTGCAGTCGGGCCGCCGAATTACGGCGTCGGACGTACAGGGCGCCCACCCCCTTGGGACCGTAGATCTTGTGCGCCGTGAAGCTCATCAAGTCCACTCCCAGGACATCGACGTCGACCGGCATCTTGCCCACGGCTTGCGTCGCGTCGCAATGCAGTGGGATGCCACGCTGGCGGCAAATCGCCGCGATCTCGGTGAGCGGCTGAATCATGCCGATCTCGTTATTCGCGAGCATCACCGAAACGAGGAGCGTTTCGGGCCGAATCGCTTCGGCCAGGCGGTCGAGGTCGATCAGGCCGGCCCGTTCGCTCGTCGCCTGCTCGACGGGTAGAAGCGTAACTTCGAAGCCGCGTCGCGACAGCCGCGCGAGCGGGTCCAAGACGCTCTTATGCTCGGTCGCCACGGTGACGAAATGATTCCCCTTGCGGCGCACGCGATCGGCGATGCCGCGAATCGCCAGGTTGTTGCTCTCGGTGGCGCCACTGGTGAACACGAGGTCGCGCTCGCCGGCCCCGATGGCAGCGGCGATCTCGGCGCGCGCCGCATCCACGGCTTCCTTGGCCTGCCATCCGAACGAATGGCTGACGCTGCCGGGGTTGCCGTATTGCTCCGTGAAGTACGGCGCCATCGCCTCGACGACGCGCGGATCGACGCGCGTCGTGGCGTGGTTGTCCATGTAGACGGGTCGATCGACCATCGAGCGATTCAGCACCCCTGTTCCCGTTTCGCCAGGCGGACGGACGCTCGTGCGACCCCCGCCACCTGCCGAATTCTAGCCCAGGTGTGGCCATTGGCCTACGGTGTAAAGGCCACCTGCGGGCCAGGGCTCGCCACACGCAAGCGATTTCGGCGTAACACCAGCCCGCAGCGCCAGCGAGGGATTTCTGCCACCTGTCGCACGGCGCGTCCCCTCGCTGGTGCTGCGGGCTGGTGACAGGCGCCGTCCGGATTTCACAGGTCGATTAGCGGACCGTAAGTACGCAGGACACTTCCATCCGCGGCGCGATATCACACCTTCTTGCTTAATCGCTCGGCTAGGCGGGCCAGGGCCGGGCTGCAGTCGTCGGTGGCCAGGTGAACGTGGATCAAGCTCATCCCGCTATTGTCAGCCCACGCGCTGACCAGGGCGGCGTCGAATTCCCCTTCGGTGCGCACCTCGTAACCAGTACCACCGCCGAAGAGCTCCGTGATCTTCGCGTAATTCCAGGGATGGACTTCGTTGAATTCACCAGGATGAAGGTAGCGTTCGGTCCCGTAGCCATGATTGTCGAGCACGATCACGATGTGATCGAATTGGTGCCGTACGATGCTCGACAACTCGTTGGACGTCATCTGAAAAGCGCCATCGCCCACGAGCACCACGGTGCGCATGTCGGGACGGGCCACGCCGGTGCCCAGCGACGCGGGAATCGCGAACCCCATCGACGTGTAATAGGCCGGCCCGATGAATTCGGTGCGGGCATGGGTCGTCAATTCGGTCGCGGCGAACAGCGCATCGCCCACGTCCGAGATGACGATCGTGTTGGCATCGAGCGATTCGTTCAGTCGCGCGATCATGCGCGTGATCGTGATCGGCTCGTCGGGCTTGAGAACGTAGGCCGCGCCGTTGCCGCTGGCGCGCGGCGGCACGGGACGCACCGGCGGCGTGGGATTCTGCGCTGCCAGCGCCCGAATGAAATCGGCCAAGACAATGTTGTGATAATAGTGGTGGCGGATGCGCAGCTCTTCGCTGGTGGCGTAGATGCACTTCGAGACGTCGAGATTGGCCGTGTAGATGCCCATGTCGATGTCCGTGAGAAAGGCCCCCAAGAGAAGCAGGCAATCGCTCTCCTCGACGTACTGGGTGACCTCTTCGCGCCCCATCGCGCCCTCGTACATGCCGACGTAGAGGGGATGCGTCTCGCGCACGGCGCTTTTGCCGAGGATGGTGCCGGCGATGGGGATCTGCGACCCCTCGGCCAGGTTCAACAGCTCGTCCTGCAGGCCGAAACGATGAATTTCGACGCCGGCCAGGATCACCGGCTTCTGGCAACTATTCAACAGCCGCGCGGCCTCGCTCACCGCCTCGGCCAACGATTCGGGATCGCTGACCGGTTCGGCCCGGCGAAATTCGTAGGGGACGCCGGGAACGACCTTGACCATGTCGCGCGGAATTTCGATGTACACCGGTCGCTTGTAGCGCGCGGCCGATTCCAGCACGCGATCGATCTCGCGAAACGCGGTCACCGGATCGACCAGCTCGGTCGCGGCGACGCACAGCTTTTCGAAGACTTCCAGTTGCGTGCGAAATTCGCGCACCTTGTGGTGCAGCAGCGGATTGTTCGTGCGTTCGCGCATGCCCGGCGAGCCGGTGATCAGCACGACGGGCGACTTTTCGGCGTAGGCGCCCGCGATGCTGTTGGCAACGCTCAATCCGCCGACGCAGTAGGTCACGCACACTGCGCCCATGCCGTTGATTCGCGCATACGCATCCGCGGCAAAGCCCGCGTTATCCTCGCGGCAGCAGCCGACGAGATTGATGGGGCTATGTTCCAGCATCGAGTAGAACGCCAGCACATAATCGCCGGGAATGCCGAATACGTCGCGAATGCCATGGTCTTGCAGACGGTGAATCAAAAACTCGCCGATCGAGAGCTGGTCGAGAGGCTTGCGCGGCAGGTACCTGCCCGATGAGATTCCGCTGTCTAGTCGCGTCACAACTGCCTCCTCAAAGCCTGAGCGCTGCGGAGAATCGGCGCGTCAAAATGGTCCGCCGTCGGCGCGGATTATCCCCTATTTGTTTGTTACGTGACAATGCGACGTTATGTTTACCCCGACCGGGCCCCCCTCGGCCCTGGAAGCAGCGGGGGTGCGGCGAAGAAACCGCCTTTGAGACGTCGCTCGCTCGATACGCGATGGTTTGCTAACGATCTTTCTGTTCGCGTGCGAGCCGCGCGCGGCGACTGCGGAGCATCAGCCCCCAGAAGCCCAGGTAGGCCGCCACGCACCCCAGCACCATGAGCGGACGGGCCCAATTGTGGTTGAGCTGGTAGGCGCCCACGGCGTGAAACACTCCCCAGGCCGCCACGGCCACGGCGATCAATGGCAGCACCCAACGGAGCGAACTGGCCGGCTTTTGCTCTTTAACATCGGGTGAATGCATGGCAACCGTGTTTCTCACTCACTAGGACTCAAGACGCCGGCGCCCTGTTCGCCACGACGATGATCTATACCATGACACCATTCAAGAGGGCCAACAACCAAAAAGCAAGCGGCGCCGGAACGAAATAGTCGTTGCCACGTCACGGCAGGAGCCCGGACGACTCGTGTTCGCTCATCAATTGCAAACGATTTCGCACGCCCTGCACCGACGGTTCGTTCTGCTGGTGATCGCGTCGTATATCCTGGCCGGCTTTGCGCCCGGGCCGGGCTTGTGGATCCGCTCGACGGGCCTGGCCGGCGTCAGCTTGCCGATGATCATGCTCGGCGTATTGCTCTTCAACGCCGGGCTAGGTGTCGAGCTGGCCGAACTCAAGGAGATACGTCGCCGCCCGCGCAGTTTGATCGTTGGCCTGTTGGCGAACCTGGTGATCCCGATCGGTTTCGTCGGCCTGGTGATGCAGTCGCTCCGTATCTGGCACAATCCTGACGAGGTGCAGAACGTGCTCGTGGGATTGGCGCTCGTGGCGTCGATGCCCATTGCCGGCTCGTCGACGGCCTGGTCGCAAAACGCCAACGGCAACATGGCGCTCAGCTTGGCGCTGGTGTTGGGCTCGACATTTCTCAGTCCCTTGACCACTCCGCTGGGGCTGCACGCCGTGGGGCTGATGACGACGGGGGATTACTCCGAGGATTTGCACGAGCTGGCCACGACGGGGACGAACTCGTTCCTGGCCGTGGCGGTGATCATTCCCTCGGCGCTGGGGCTTGTCGGGCACTGGCTGGCCGGGGCCGAGCGTGTCGCCCGGGTGAAGCCGGATCTGAAGCTCGTGAACCTGCTGTTGTTATTGGTTTTGAATTATTCCAACGCCGCGGTCTCGTTGCCGGAATCGGTCGCTAATCCCGACCCCGATTTTCTGGCCATGATCCTGGCCATTACCGTATTGCTGTGTTCGACCAACTTCGGGGCCGGCTGGCTGATCGCTCGACTGCTGGGCGTCAGCCGCGCCGATCAGATTGCGTTGATGTTCGGACTGGGAATGAATAACAATGGCACCGGGCTGGTCCTGGCGTCCATGGCACTGGCTGATCATCCGCGAGTGCTACTACCCATCATTTTCTACAATCTGGTACAGCATCTGGTGGCAGGAGCCGTAGACTATGCCGTCTCCCGTCGGCGGCAGGTCGAGGATGCACCGTCGCGCGAATAACCTCGCGAAATGATTGGCGTCCCGAGTCGCTTCGCAGATGTCGCTTGTCATGATCAACCATTAACGATTCTCTCTTGCATTCGAGGTGATTTTATGTCGCAGCGTCGTCGTTGGCTTCTCGTTGGCGCATGCGTGGTGAGTGGCTGGCTTGCGGGGCAGGTGAGCGCTCCTTTGTGGGGACAGCAGGAACCGAAACTCCCTCTCGCCGATACGGCCGCTGACGCGGAAAAAGAGCACGACTTGGACGTGCGCGTGGCGCAGGCTTATCTGAAGTTCATGGAGGCCACGCTGCGCAAGTACGAAGAGACGAACCGCCGCGCCCCGAATACCATCCGGCCTACCGTCATTCAGGGGATTCAGGATGGCGTGCGCAAGGCGCGGGAACGGGTGCAACTGGCGCAGGGCAGCGACATCACCGATGCGCAGATTCACGTGGCAAGCGCCGAGGCCGATCTGCGGCTGATCGAAGACGCGCTTTCCAAGGCCCAAAACGCCAACCGGCGTTCGGCCGGCGCCGTCAGCCAGGGAGAAGTCGACCGGCTGATCGCGCAGCGCGACCTGGCGAAAGTCAAAATCGAAAAGGCCAAGCATCTGGCCACCGAATCGCCCCTGTCGAACGTGCGATTCGAGCTCGAGCAACTTCGCGAAGACGTGCAGGAACTACGCTTGATGGTGGCCTTGTTGCGCTTCCGCAACTGACAATTGAGTAAGCCCGCCGCGGACCGATTCCCGCGGCGGGCCAGCGATGTTTATCGACCGGCCGACGATTCGGCCTGCTGACGCGGCGCTGCCATCGCTTGCGACAAGGCCGCGAGCAATTGCACGGCCGGCTGCGGGAAGGCGTCGGGTTCGGTGCTCCAGAAGTTGATCGTCGCACGCGTTTCGCCCAGCTTCACCGGCACGTGCAAGCTCGATTTCGCGCCACG
>DASZWQ010000108.1 GCA_035546535.1 Pirellulales bacterium
CGGCAAGAAGCGGACGCAGATTGTCCTGTGGCGGCCATGGCCTTGGCCGCTGCAATCCTCCGCCCAGCGGAAGGGGTCCTTACAGCGCGCGAATGATGCCGGCAGCTCGTAAAGCGCAGCACGCTGCTACACATTCAATTCACCCGCGCCAGGACAAGACCTTCTGAACCTCGCATGGTTTCGCCCGCGGGTGTCTGCGATGGCGATTTTGCTGATTTTCCTGGAAACAACAGCGTCGGGTGCCCGTTGACCACGCCTGCGCGCGTCGTTGGGCCCTCCCAAAGCTATGCTCCCAGAAGAGGAGCGCCTCGCTGCTTGGTCACCCTTTGACGCCGCCACAGGGAGTTGGGCGATGTTTGTGCCTCTGGGGGATGACGTCGACACGCATACCTTGCCGATGGCCGGCATGGCGCTCGTCGGCGCCAACGTGCTGATCTTCTTCGCAATGGTCGGCATGGCCATCGACTATTCGCCGCCCATAAAAAGAGCGCGCGGTGCGGCGAAACCCCACGGCGGTTTGATCGCCGCTACCATTGGCTTCGACCAGGCGCCGCAAACCCGCGAGGTCATTTTCCATTACGGCCTCACGCCGAAGGATCTGCAAAAGGATCGCTTCGAGGGATTGGGAACCTACATGTTCGTCCACGGTGGTTTCATGCACCTGTTGGGCAACATGATTGTCCTCTGGGCGTTCGTCAGCACGCTCGAGCATGCCTTGGGGACGTGGACGTTTCTGACCTTCTACCTGTTGTGGGGCGTCCTGGCCGGTCTGGCACATGCCGCCGTGCATTGGGGGAGCGAAGTGCCCTTAGTCGGGGCGAGCGGCGCGATCGCCGGCGTGATCGGCGCCTATTGGGTCCTGGCTGGTGCAAGAACGCGCATTCGCACGCTGGTGTGGATCATCCGCCCGCACGTATTCATGATCCCGGCCGGCCTGTTCGTAGCGTTTTGGATCTATACACAAATCGACGGCGTGACGCGTTCGCCGCACAGCGCGGTGGGAACGGCCTGGTATTGCCATTTAGGAGGTTTCGGGGCCGGGGTCGTGACGATGCTGTTGCTGCGCGGCCGCACGGCGCGGCGATTGATCAACACGCGGTTCGGCACGACCGAGTTCCAGGAGCCCGCCGTGCGCCGCGATCCATCAATCGCCGCTGACGCCGCCGCCGGGACGGCCGCTTGCCCCTACTGCGGCACGGAAGTAACGGCCGAAACCTGCCTGGCGCCGAACCTGGCCCGCTGCCCGAACGCGTCTTGCGGCCGGTTGGTGCTGCTCGAGCGCCCTCTGGCGGCCAGCAGTCGTTAACGCTCATAAGACCGGCGCGCTGTGCCGCGGCCGTCAGCAGCCGCTTGTCGTCGCTTCGCCGCGGCGGCGGCTTTTTTCGCTTCACCGCGGCGGCCGCTTTCTTCAATGCCGCGCCCTTTGCGGCACGCGTGTACCGCTCGGGCGGATCGATTTCGCGCGCTGATATTCAGAAGCGCATGTTCGCTTGCCAGCGCGCGCCAAGGGAGCACTTATTGAGTCCAGGAAATATCGCCAGCGGCTGAGAAGCCTATTTCAGGCTCGCCAGGGTCACGGGCCCGCCTTCGGAGAGCGCGGCCAGATTGCCGACGATCACCTCTTCCGTGCCGTCGAAGGGGACCCAGGCTTCGTCAGGATTTTTTCCGGCCGGGCCGGCCGAACCGTTCAAGCTGACGTTCTGCACAGCATCGTCGGCCGGCAGCCGGAGGTGGTTGGTCACCTCGACCCACTTGCCCTCTCGCACGCCCAGCTGGATCTCCAGGCGCATCGCCTTGCCGTTCCGATAGATCCAGCAAAAGGCTCGTTCGCCGTTGTACACGATGGCCGAAGCCGGCAGCGCCAAGGCGTGCGGCCGCTCGATGATGACTTTGCCGTACGCGTACATGCCGGGCAAGATCTGGGTATCAGTCTTGGGCAAACGCACTTCGGAAAGCGCGCGACGGGTGCTTTCAGGCAAATCCGTGGGAATCTCGCTGCCGACGTTCGGCAGGTCGATCTCGGCGCGCAGCGTGCGGCTTTTGACGTTCAGCGCCCACGACGTGCGCGTGACGGTGGCGGCAATGGGCTGATCGCGGAAAGCCTTGACCAGTACCGTGGCCCGGCTGCCAGCACGGACGTAATTCGCGTCATGCTCGGGGATGTCGACAAACACGCGAACCACGTCCGTGCGGTCGATCACGTACACGGGCGCCGCTTCGCCGCTGGGCGAAAGTTCGACCGACCGCGCGCGGGCCGTCGGGTCGCCCTTGGCGGGCAGCACGAAATCGCCTGTGTTCGCCGCTCGTCCGATGACCACCCCGTCGTAGGGCGCATAGAGCTTCAGGTAGCCGACCCAGGCTTCCATTCGCTTCCAGTCGCTCGTGGCCACTTGGACGTCGGCTTCGGCGACGTCGACGGCAACTTCGTCCTGGTGGAGCGTGGCGATCTTCGATTCGAGATCCGCTTCGGCCTTCTCGATTTCCGCTACCGAGGCGTCGCGCGCCGCGGTGGCGGCCTTCAGCTGATTCTCCGATTCGCGCAGCACTTGCTCGTCGATGACGCCGCGGTTCACTTCATCCGTCAGCCGCTCCACTTCCGACTGCCAGCGTACCACCTGCGCATCGTAACGATCCCAAATCGCGCGCGTCGAAGTCAGCCGTGCGTCGGCCGCCTGGACGTCGGCCTTGGCGACGAGCACCGTTTTTTTCGCCAACTCCACGCGCTGCTTATCGAGCTCGACCGTGGCCTTCTTGGTGCGGTAATCCTCTTCGATCTCGGGAACGAAAAGGTCGACGAGCACCTGGTTTTTCTTCACCGGGTCGCCGATGTCGACGTACCACTTCTCGACGTACCCGCTCAACTTGGGAAAAATGGAAGTGCGTTCGTACGATTCGACAAAGCTTGGCTGACCGACCACGCGCGTAATGTTGCGCAATTGCGGCTTCACGATTCGCACGTCCGGCGGCGGCGCGTCGCCGGGTGCGTCCGCCGTAACGTTGGCGCCGCACCCGACACAGGCCATCAGCAACGCGCAGGCGCAAAGGCGCGAAATGCCGGCCGCCGTCCGCCTGCCGAGGAAAATGCCGAAACCGCGTGCTGCGCGGCGATGCTCACGCCCCCGGCCGGCGGCGTGCCAAGACGGACAGAACCTACTCAATGGCGGCATCATGCGACCCTGACTCGGGGGTTTCACTACCGGCATCCGGCGGTGCGGGCTCGTCCGGTGAGGCTTCTTCATGCGGCGCGCCGGCCGGAGGCTTGCCGCCCATCCGCTCGTCCCATGCCGCATAGTCCTCGCTCGGCTTCATTTCTTCGTGGAACTCATCGACGCGCGCGAATACGAGCGGGTCATAGTGGACGCTGCGCTTGTCGTCCGGGTAAATCGAGGCCGAACGAGCCATCTTGCTGCCGATGACGATCGCAAACACCGACGGCAGCACCAGCAATGTGGCAAACGTCGACATGACCAGCCCGCCGATCACGGCAAGTCCCAGCGGCGCTTGCATCTGGCTGCCACGTTCCAGGGCGAGCGCCATCGGCACCATGCCCACGGTCATGGCGCAGGCGGTCATCAAGATCGGGCGGAGCCGCTCGCTGGCGCCCAGAATCGCGGCCTTTACCGAATGATCGCCGTTCTGCCAGTGGTCATCCATGAACGTCACCAGCATCACGGAGTTCGACACGGAAACGCCCAGGCACATAATCGAGCCCATGAACGATTCGATATTCAACGACGTGCCGGTGAAGTACAGGATCGTGGCGATGCCGGCCAACACGCCGGGCACGGCGCCGACCGAGACCAGCGCCAAGCGCGGCGACTCGAAGTACGCGGTCAGGAGCACCAGGATGACGAACACCGCGACCGCCAGGCCGATGCCGAGCGCCTTGAACATGGCAATCATCGGCGGCAGTTGCCCCATCAGCTCGACGCGGACGCCGCGTGGCGGCTCGCCGGCGGCGGCGACGGCCGCTTCGACCTGCCGCGACGCGCGGCCCATATCTTCTCCCTCGACGTTCGCCGTCAGCGTGACGTAACGCTGCGACATGTCGCGGTCCAATTCACCGGGGCGAACGCCCTCGTGAACCGACGCCACGTCGCGAATCATCAAGTTCACCAGCGGATTCACCGACTGCAGCGGCAGAATCTCGATATCCTCGGGCTTTTCCATGCGCAACGGGGGAACCTGAATCTGCACCAGGTAATCGAATCCGGTTTTTACATCGATCCAGTAGTTCAGATTCGTAAACCGCGTCGAAGAGGTTGCCATCACCAGGGCTTGGGCCACGTCCTCGACCGTGGCGCCGCTGAGGCCTGCTTTTTCGCGATCGACGGTCACTTCGACGGACGGGTAGTCGAGTTCCTGCTCGAATCCGATATCGCGCAGATACGGAATGCGCCTCATTTCCGCCGCGATTCTTTCCGCATGCTGTCGGACGGCCGTCAGGTCGGTACCCACGATCCGCACCGCGATTGGCGCCAAGGAACCGAAGCTCATGACGCTGGTGACGATATCGCCCGGCTCGAAGCCGAACACGGCCAGCCTGGCCTGCGTCGCGGCGTCTTCCGGGGACAGGCCGCCTTGTTCCAGGCGCTGGGTCAGCCAGGGAATCACTTTCTCGGGCAACAGCTTGCGCAGCCGCTCGCGAAACTCAGCGAGTTTGATGCCGCTTTCTTCATTCAAGGCCACGCGTAGCTGCCCATCGTCCGGGCCGCGCATGAAGAGGACCATATTGTCGATGCCGAAGTTCGGCGCGACCTGGCCCACGAAGCCCATCGAAATGTCGATGTTTTCGGCCCCGGCTTCGGCTTCGATGACTTCCAGACATTTGACGGCCATTTGTCGCGTGAGATCGAAGTTCGAGCCCGGCGGAGGCCGGAATCGCAGCACGAACTGGCCCGAATCGACCTGCGGAAACAACTCGTTGCCAACCTGGATGCCGAGAACGGCCAGGATCGCGACGCAGCCAGCGATATAGGCCGGCACGATGATCCACCGCAGCCGCACGAACCACTCGACGATCTTGCCATAGACCTTGAGAAAGCGGCCGAACAGCCCGGCGTGCTCCGCAGCTTCGCCATGCCCGCCGTGCTTGAGCAGGTAGACGCACATGATCGGCACGAAAGTGCTGGAGAGAAGATACGACGAGATCATCGCGAACCCCACGCCCAGCGTTAGCGGCATGAAGAGCGAGCGGAGCGGATCCTCCATGATGAAAGCGGGGATGAAGACGGACAGGATGCACAACAGGGCCAGCAAACGGGGTACGGCCGTGGCATTGCTGGCGTGTAGAACGGCCGAGGCCAGCTTCGGCGTGTGCTCCATTTGCACGTGTACGTTCTCGATGGTCACCGTGGCTTCGTCGACGAGAATGCCGATCGCCAGCGCCATTCCACCCAGCGACATGATGTTGATCGTGTTGCCGGTCAGCCACAGCCCGAACAACGAGCCCAAGAGCGCCAGCGGGATATTGGCGACCACGACGATCACGCTGCGCAGGTCGCCAAGAAACAACAAGATCATCAAACCCGTCAGGCCGGCGCCGATCAGCCCCTCGGTCGCCACGCTTTCGACCGCCGCCAGCACGGTAGGCGACTCGTCGAACTCGAAGTTCACCGAGACGTCCTTGGGAACCGCGTCACGAAACAGTTGCATCGATTTGCGGATGTCGCCCACGACCGTCAGCGTCGAGCCGGTATCCTTCTTGATGATGGGCAAGAAAACCGACTTCTTGCCGTTGACCAGCGCATAGCCGTAGGTGATATCCGTGTCGTCCTGGATGACGGCCACGTCGCGCAGGTAGACGTTCTCGCCGATCTTCAGTGGAATATCGCCTAGCCGCTGCACGTCGACGACCGTGGCATTGTTGGCCACCACGGGCATGGAATCTTTCACGTAGATGTTGCCCGCCGGAATGATCGTATTCCCCGAGGCCAACGCTTCGATCACCTGCTGTGGTCGCAGGTTATAGGTGAGCAGCTTGTGCGGATCGACCGTCACGACGATCGAACGCATATTCGGGCCGAAGGGAGAAATCGCCACCGTGCCGGGAACGAACTTTTGCACGAGCGGGCGAATAATGTTCTGGGCATAATCGCCCATGAGGCCCAGGGACGTCTCCTTGCTCTCGAACACCAGGTAGCCCACCGGCACGCTGCCCGCGTCCATGCGCATGATCATCGGCGGCAGCGTTCCCTTGGGCATCCATGACATGGCCCGGTCGGACATCGCCACGACTTGCGCCATGGCCTGCCCCATGTCGGTACCGGGAAAGAACGACAACTCGCACAGCGCAACCTGTTGGATGTTGCGCGTCTTGATGTCCTGGATGCCGTCGACGTACTGAAAGTACAGTTCGAGCTGGTTGACGATGAACCCTTCCATCTGGTCGGGGCTCATGCCGATGTAATCAAGAAAGACGTAGATCTTCGGCACGTTGAGCGAGGGAAAGATATCGACGCGCATCCGGCTGTAAGCCAGAAATCCGCCGCTGACGAGTGCCACGACCAACATCATGGTCGTGATCGGCCGCCGCATGGCGAAGACAGTCGGATTCATGGATCTCTCACTCGCGAGAGAGAGCCGATGCGAAATATCGGCTGAAAATCACCGCCTTCTCGTACCCTAGCACGAATCTTATTGGTCGCAAGAGCGTGAGTCGTGTGTCGAGGACATTCGCCGCCGCGATCTTACGATGCCGTCAGGTCTGTTCGCATTCGTCACCAAAAGCGCGCTTGCGACACGTCAATTTGACGCAGGGCGCGCGCCGTTACTCGTCGCCGTGCGCGATGAAGCGATGACGTCGGGCGACGTGGTTCCACGCGCAGGTGGTTCGAGAAGAACGTCGCGACTCACTTGTCGGCGCGCTTGTAAATTGTTGAATGCCGCGCGCGAATCGAAAGCGCTCGCCGGCCTCCAAGGGGTTATAGGTCACTGATGCCGCGGATCATGCGCCCTTGCGCGGTCCTATGCCACGCCTGCCGCGACCGCGTACAATGCTCGCGTGGACCTCGACCGACAATTCCTTGGCGGAGACGCACCGATGAAGATCAAACGACGTGGTTCGGCGGCCTGGCAGGGGGGCATCAAGGACGGCAAGGGGGCCATCTCGACCGAAAGCGGCGCGCTTTCTGCGTATCCTTATGGTTTTGCCGCTCGCTTCGAAGGGCAGCGCGGTAGCAATCCCGAAGAGCTGATCGGCGCCGCCCACGCCAGTTGCTTCACCATGGCGCTGTCGAAAATCCTGGGCGACGCAAATCTCACGGCTGAACAGCTGGATACGTCGGCCGAGGTGACCCTCGAACAGGTTGATGGCGGCTGGGGCATTACGGCGATCCATCTGACACTGACTGGCAAAGTGCCCGGCGCCGACCAGGCGAAGTTCGAGGAGCTCGCCGGCAAGGCCAAGGCCGGCTGCCCCGTTTCGAAGCTGCTGAACACGAACATCAGCCTGACGGCCACGCTGAAATCGTGATCTCCTGTCCGATCCGTAAAGCGTCCAGTCGCGGCTGCCCTCATCGCAAGGGGAGCCGCTTAGTCCTCGACGAAGGATTTCAATCGCGCAAGTGCCTGGTCCCACTGGCGCGACATTCGTTCCAGGAATTCAAAGGCATCATCGAGCGAGTCGCGCCGGATTTCGAACAGCCGTTCGCGGCCGGCAGGCTCGCTGCGCACGAGGCCAGCGCGCTCCAGCACCCGCAGATGCTTGGTGACGGCTTGCCTTGTCAGCGAAGAACCTTCGGTCAAGGTCGTGATCGACGCCGGCGCGTGCGCGCTCAGCCGGGCCAGCAGTTGCAGCCGCGTTTCGTCCCCCAGTGCGGCGAAAACCGGCGCGCTTTGCCGCAACTCGCGGCTCATCGGGTCACGTCGTTTGGCTGACATAGTTGGCCACGCACTCGACTTGCATGGTCCATCCCTCGTTATGCAATCGAAACGCCTCGGCGCGCCGTTCCGCGGGAATCGCGTCGAATCCCGTCTCGGTGACCGTCAACAGCGTGCCCGTGGCGGTCTTCTCCAACGTGAACTCCACTAACGTGCAGGGTTCCTGCGAATAATCGACCGCCGGATCAATGGCGTATGGGTGCCAATGATAAGAAAAGAGCCGCTCGGGCTCCATCTTCACAGCGACCATTTCGACTGTGAGGTGCTCGTAACCTGTCCGCATTTTCTGGCCGCGCGTCGGTTGACCTGGGACGAACGGCGATTCGAGGTTCACACCGAACCACTCGCCGAACTCTTTGTAATCGGCCAGCGCCCGCCAGACGCGCGCCACCGGTGCGTTGATCTCGATACTCTTTTCAATGCGATCGGTTGTCGAATTGACCATGAATGAGTGCTCCGATGGGCTAGCGCTGTCAACAGCGGAGTTGCGCGAAATGGATCGATGTCAAGCAGCGTTGGCGACGTAATTCGCGACGCGTTCGATCTGAATAGCCCATCCTTGGCTGTTCATGCGGAAGGCTTCGTCGCGGCGGTGTGCCGGAATCGCGTCGAAGCCCGACTCCGCGACGGTCAACAGTGTGCCCGTGGCCGTCTTTTCCAGCGCGAACTCCACCAGCGTAGGCGTTTCCTGCGAGTAATCGACCTGCGGATCGATCGCGTGCGGATGCCAATGAAAGGAGAAGAGGCGCTCCGGCTCCATCTTTTGCACGACCACTTCCATGACCAGATGCTCGTAGCCGGGGTGCGTGATGTGGCCATGTGTCGCCCGGCCCGCGATGAACGGCGATTCCAAGTTGACGCCGAACCAGGCGCTGAATTCCTTGTAGTCAGTCAGTGCTCGCCACACGCGGGCGGCGGGCGCACGGATTTCAATCTTCTTTTCAATGCGGTCGGTCGAAGAGCTGACCATCGCCGTTCTCTCCATGGGAAGCAGGGGCCGATTAATAGGCAACCAATTGGTTGCATAATATCGCGGGGCTTCGGGCATGGCAAGGGGTGAGGCCGGCATCTTTATCCGCGGCCGAATTCGTATCGCCATAATTCGCCCTTGACGCTTTCGCGCCGGAAATGGTATTTGGTTATTGAAATTTGGTTAACCAAACACAGGGAGCCCCGAATGGCCCGACCTTCGGCCAAGGAACTCACTGAGCGCGAGCTCGAAGTGATGCAGGTCTTCTGGCAGCACGGCGAGATCACGGCGGCGCAGGCGCGCGATCGCCTGGCAGAGGCAGGATTCGACCTGGCTTACGTCACGGTTGCCAATTTGATCCGCATCGTGCTCGAGAAGGGATTTCTCGAGCAAACCAACGACGAACGTCCTTACGTGTACCGCGCCGCTCGATCGTTCGATGAAGTGTCGCAGAGCCTGGTAGGTGACCTGCTGCGACGCGTCTTTCAAGGCTCGCGCGAGCAGTTGCTATTGAACGTGCTCAAGCGGCGCCGCCTGACGGCCAAGGAGCGGGCCCTGTTGCGCGAAATCCTCGAGGAGCAGGAATCATGAACGGATTGATCACCATGATCCTGCGCGGCGCGATCCATGCGTCGATCGTGGCGATGGCGATGCTCGTTGCGCGACTTTGCGTCGCGCGCTCCGCGGCGGCCGGGCGATCCCTGGTCGGCGCGATCGGCATGGCATGCATCCTGGCCGTCACCGCTGCGGCGGCTCTACCGCTACCGGGCTTTCCGTCAATTTCAGGGATCGCGGATTCGGCGGAAACGAATCCACGGGCGACCGAGTCATTGGAATCAGGACCAACCGCGTCCAAGGATCCGTCACCCGCGGCCGTGTTGCCATCGGATGGTGCACAAACGTCTTCCGACACGGCTGCGTACTTGCCGCTGGCTTGGCTGAGCCGCGTGGGCCGCGGCGTGCAGCGGGCGACAAGCGCGGCCGACGCATCGCCGCGGAGCTGGAGATTGCTACTTTTGATCCTTTGCGCCCTGGGAGTCGCGGCTGGCCTGGGCCGCTTGGCAGTCGCGCTGCAAGCAGTTCAAAATCTGCGCCGCAAGAGCGAGCCTGTCACTGGCCAGGTAATTGCGCATTTGCTTAAGCAGCTCGCCGAGCGCGCTGACTACCGGCAGGCGATCGATCTTCGTCAAACGGATCGATTGACAAGTGCCGCGGTGTTCGGCTGGCGACAGCCTGTCATTGTTCTTCCTCGCGATTGGCGGGAATGGACGGCCGACGAGCTGTCGGCGGTGCTTGCCCACGAAGTCGCGCACATCGTCCGCGGCGACTTCTTGCAGCGCCTTGTCGCGCTCGCGGCGGTAGCGGTGCACTTTTATCACCCACTGGTGCGTTGGGCCGCGTGGCGCTTGGCGGTCGATCAGGAATTCGCCGCCGACCGTTTGGCGCGCGGCATAGCCGGCAGCGGGACGTCCTATGGCAAAGGGCTCGCGCGGCTCGCGCTTCGCTATCACAATTCATTACAGGAGCGGCGCGTGTGGCCGAGCGTGTCGGTCGTGCCGCGCTCCTCGGACTTTCTGGCAAGGAGGCTGGAAATGTTGCGCGTGAAGAATGATTCCATAGATCCCCGCTCCACCCGCTGGACCGTGTACGGTCTGTGCGGTGCACTTGTGGCCGTCGCGCTTACAGCCGCCTTCATCCGCGGCGCAGCGGCCGACGATCAACCCCCGGCCCCCACCGCGCGCCCTATCGAAACGGCGCGCCTGCCAGACGACAAACGCATGGATGAAGCGCCCGCTAGCGCTCCTGCCGTCGACCCTGAGCTTTTCAGCCGCGCGGCCTTCGATCCGGCGATGCTGCGGGCCAATAAGGGGGGCGGATTTCTGATTCGTGTTGGCGATATGCTGCGTCATCCGGAAATCCAGCCGCACGTCGAGTCCATCAATGCCGGCTTGATTCACTTACTGCACGATATTATCGGGGAAGTGGCCGAGGGCGTTGATCTCCGCGAGATCGAATGGATGGCCGGCGATCTCCGGCTGTCGGTCACGTCGGCGGTTATGTCGGCGGATCCAGAAGGCGAGCACGGCCGCATCATGCTCGGCAGCGGTGGCATGATTATCCGCACCACGCATGCTCGCGATTGGCAAGCAGTTCTGCTCGAGGAAATGCCAGGCACGTCGCTCAAGACCTTCGAAGGCAAGAGCTACGTGCAATTGCCCTCGTTGCCAGCCATCGGCCCGGTGGCCATGAAAATGCGTTCGCCAAACGATCATACGATCATTTACGCGACTGGCACTAAGTTCGAGTTTCGCAGTTTAGGCCGCCAGAGCGGCCGTGTTTTCCAGGAGGTCGAGGACTTTTCGGCTACCTTGGCCGCCGAGTCCCCATGAGGAAACTTGTTCGCGGAGGCTGCATCGTCGCAAGGTGCCCAGCAT
>DASZWQ010000109.1 GCA_035546535.1 Pirellulales bacterium
CGACGAACGAAGTAACAAGACACATGGCGAGCCTCCTTGGCGATGCGATTGGCGTGAGAACCTATCTGCATCGTGAACGGGGCTCGTCCTATTTCTCAAGAAGCTGTCAACGCTAGCAAAAACTGCGAAAGCCGAACTAAGATCTGGTTTGTCACGCTTTTCGCCGGCTGCGAGGGCCATGTAGTAGTGCTTGAACTCCTGGTCCAAGTCGAACCCGCGGCGCATCGGTAGCTGCCAGCAAATGAACCAGACAAACCCCGAAAAAACATAGCCGCATGCCAGCCACCCGCGGTCGATATACGCGCCTTCTTTCACGATGAAATACGTGAAGAGTCCGATGGCGGTCCAAAGTCCGAATGCAACCTTCCATTCGTATTCGCGGCGATGCTGAAAGCTCTTTAGGGAGAGTTTTGCCAGTTCCAAATACACTTTCTGTTGCTCGATGAGTTCGACATCTTCTGTTAATCTTCCGACGGTGGACATATACGTGGCCCTCGTGTGAAACTCTCACGCCTCGACCGCATTGTAAATGCTGAAGGGCCAGCAAGGCGCCTACGTCGGCCCGAACTTGCTGAAGTTCGTGTCTGTCAGGAAATAGCCGTTATTGGCCACGGGCAAGAGCGGTGCCCAGCAGCGGCCGGCCACGGTGGTCGAGCGGGCGTTCGGCTTCGGATAGAAAGCCAGGCCGATCGTAAAGTTCCATGCTTCGTCGATCGAAGCGTCGGGCCCGGGCGCGGCCGAGGGATGCATGTAAGTCGCCAGCGCAAAGATCGAGACGCGATCGCTCAACGGCGCCGTGGCCGCCGCGCCGGCCAGGTAATCGCCCAAGCTGCCGTCCCGCGTGATGCGCGACTGTTCGGGCCGGCCCACCCAGAACCAGGTATCGGGTCCGCCCATGAACCATTTGTGATGCCAGTAGACGTTCAATTGCTGCACCGGCTGCCAGCGCACGGGGCCGATGGTGGGCACGATCAACGTTTGGCCAAAGCCGCGCATCGTGCCCCAGATGCCGAACTCGTTCCAGGCGCTTGTGCAGTAGCCGAGCTGGCCGCGCATCTGGATCAGCATCGGGTTCTGGCCGAAGATGCCGAAATTGTTGTTGTACATCGTGTCTTGCACGTACGCTCCGGTCCATCGCGAGCCCTCGACCGCGCGGCGAAACATTCCGAAGGTGAAGAAGCCTTGCGTTTGCGCCGAATCGGGCGTGAAGGGACGATAATCGGCGCCTGACCAATCGAAGACGCCGATGCTCGCGCCGATTTGAAAGCCGATACCCGTCAGGTCGCTGAGCACGCCCAGCCGGGTACCGAGGTTGAACCCGGCGACAACGCCATTATTCTGCCAGCCGCCGTCGGCCACTCCTTTGAACGAGTCGTAGCTGACAAAGCCGTTGAAAACGTAATTCGGGCAGGCATCGCACATGGCCGGGAGCGCCTGTGCATGATCGTGACCACGCGCACGGTCGCCGCGCGGCCCAAGTTCGACGGGGGGCGTATCGATGAGTTCGGGCAGTTGCGGCTCATTCGCCTGCGCGCTCGACACCGTCGCGATCGCAGGCTGGCCGGACGCCGCCATGTTCGAATCGCGGCCGATGATGTCGGCCACCGACGAGAATTGCGCACGCGAAGAGACGCCCACCGGGGCGGGCAAGCGGATGCAGGCTGGCGTTTGTGCGGCGGCAGAGCGCAGACTCGCCAGTCCGACGAAAAATGCCAGGGCTACGATACCCGGACGGAGACTGTAGCGCACCCACCTGCCTCCCTGCAGTGGTTCGGCGGCTTTGTCATGCGCGAAGGCCGCGCGAGCGCGCAGATTGAGCCCGCCAGCGATGGCCGGGCCTTGCGCGCACGGGAAGCCGCGCGCTTCAAAATCGGTTCAAGGCGATTGCGTCCCTGCCGCACACATCGCCCAGGGGCAGGTAAGACGCGCCGCATCCGTGGCGCGCCTGACGGTTCTCTTCGACCGGCACAGGCGGCACGAGCCAATTTTTGCGCACTCCAGGTCGCAAGCTTCGCGATGCGAACAACCGACCCTGTCGGCACATTTTACCCAGCAGGACTTCTCGCGGCTGGTGACTCGCCCTGCGGCTGGGCAGTCGCGCGCTGCGACCGCTAGAGCTCGGCCACGAGCCGCTCGACCGCCTGCAGTTGCTCGTCGACGCGCGACTGCATCTCGACTTCGTCGTACCAATTCCCAAGAGCGTGCAAGCAATCGTGGTCGAAGCCAGCGCCAGCATCGGCGAACATGATCTCTCGTGCTTGCGACCAGGAGAGTGCCCGCCGGTAAGGGCGACGCGCCGTCAGCGCCTCGCACACGTCGGCCACGGTCAGCACGCGCGTCGCCCACGGCAACACTTCTTCGGGCAATTGCCGGTGATAGCCCTGGCCATCCAAACGCTCGTGATGCGCGCCGGCCACTTCGGCCAGTGCGCTAAAGGCGTCGACCTTCTGCAAAATCTGTTGCGAGTAATCGGGATGCCGGCGAATCTGCGCAAGCTCGTCGTCGTCGGGCTTGCCGGGCTTGTCGAGAATCAGGTTCGACACGCCCAGCTTGCCGATATCGTGCAAGAGCGCCGCGCGGCGCATGTCGCGCAGCAAATCCGTGCCACAAGAGAACTGCCGCGCGATGCCGACCGTGATATCCGCCACGCGGATCGAGTGCTGATACGTCCAGGGGCTCTTGGCATCGACCACGTTGGCAAACGCCTCGGCCACGCGGTCCAGGCACGCCTCGTCGGCCAACAGCGGCTTATCCTCGGGCTCCCATCGGCTAAGCTCGGCTGGCAAGTCCGTGCAAGTGAGCCGCGCCCAGAAGGACGTGTCGGTGCTCAGCGATTCCACGATGTCGACCAGCTCGGGATCGAACCAGGTGCCGCTCCGCTCGCGCGCCACCTCGATGGCCGCAGCTAAACCGTACGTGGTAAAGAACAGCTCGACCGTTTGTGCCAGGCAACAGACACGCCCCAACAGGGAAATCTCTTCCCCGCGCCGCCCCCACGGATGCCCACGGCCGTCCCAGTGCTCGTCGAGGTCGAGAATCGCGCGGGCCGTGGACTCGGGCAAGCGCAGCATGCGGGCAATCGATGCGCCGCGCTCGCAGCGGGTTTGCGAAAGTTTCTTCGCCCCTTTGATGCCGCTGCGCACGAGCGCCGCCATCTGCAGCAGCTTGTCGAGTGTCGAACCTTCCGGAGCACACTGCCGCCAGCAGTTTTTCAGATTCTCGCCGGCACTCGTCCAGTTCGTCAGGCGGATCGAATTCTTGACCTGATGGTCGTCCGCGCCGAACAGGTAAGAGATCTTCGCGGCGTTGCTGGAACAGCCAACATCCTTGAGCAATACGGCGTAGAAGAGAGCCGATCGATCCGACGACCCTAGTTGTAACTCTTCGGCCAGCCGCATGCTGACGAGGGCCGAACGCATGCAGTGGCCTTGCGGGTTGCCCTGCGTGACGTCGAGCGCCACCGACAAGGCCGATATGATCTCGGAAAAGCGGATCTCGCTTCCCACGATCAGACGGCCGGCGCCGTCGGGCTGACTACACGCTGGTCCAAGTGCGGCCGTACAACTGCAGGCGTGGGGCATGCGGCGCGTTCTCCGAAGTAGGACAACCGTGCGAGTTGCCTTCGGAAAACATAGGTCACTAATCGTTTCGGCGACGAGTTTTACGGCCGTGCCAGCAGCAAAATCGACACACCCGCGCAAACTGGCGAAACACTCCGTGCCGCCTATTGATCGGCCCACGGACGCATCGGCGGAGGAGGTGCAGGCGCGTGCCAGCGCCAGATCGGTTGATACTTCACATCGAGATAAGGGGTCTCGATCCGCCGGCTCTCTTCGGTCAGCGAGGCCAAAAGCGCATCGAGCGCGCCCGAGACCAGCAATGTGCGCTCGACGTTCCAGGTGGGGCGGCCCGTAAGCATCATCTGCTCGATGCCGCCCAGCAACAGTCCAAAATGCGCCGCGGGTCGTCCCTCCTGCGTCCAGAACTCGCACGATTCGACGCGGTCGTCATCCGCGTAACGCCAGGCGCCCGCGAAGGCGCTGACCGCGCCATTCAATTCCAGCAAATGCGCTTTCAGACCATCGTTGTACTCGAGCGTGAATAACTTGGGCTCGGGCACCACGTCGCGAAGCGCGCGCCCCTCGGTGCGTGGATTGGGAATATGCTGCCAGGCGGCTTCGAACAGCGCCGGATCGAATGTCTTTTGTTCGGCCGCCCGCCAGACAGCATCGCCGGCCAGGGCGCGCACGGCCTTGACACCTGTCTCGCCACCGCCGCGCTGCTCGGCCAACGCCTGCGTGAACTCCATCGCATGAAATGCGTACGCGTCGGACGAGCCGTATGTGATCGACACGATTTCGGTCAGCTTCGCACCGCGGGCCACGTCGGCCGGCGGCTTGCGCCACGAGCCTGGCAGCGATGAACCGGCCATCAGCGGCACGTGCATCTCGCGGGCGGAATCGTAAATCGCCTTGGCATCGTCCCAATTATCGGCCAGGTGCTTGTCGATAAAGACGGGAACAACCCGACCGCTACGACGAAAGACGCGGATCGTCTCGTCCCAGAAGCGGCGCTTCGGATATTGCGTGTTGCCGGTTTTCGACTTGGGATACTGACCGTGCTCGGCAACCAGCAACACGCCGTCGACCGCCAATTCTCCGGTCCCAAGCGTGAGGGCGTCTTCGATCGTCTCGCTCACGCGAAAACGGTGCGACGCGGCCAACAGTCGGCTAATGTCGTTCGCCGGGCGCTGATCGGTGTACAGCGACACAAGCTCAAGTGGCGACTCGCGCCCTTTGCCATCCAGCGTGTCGGTCTGCAACAGCCGGCTGACGATCACGTCGGCGTGCGAATTGTGGCGATACTCGGTGACAATCGCGGCGACGCGCTTTTGATGCGGCACGGAAGGGGTGGGCTCGGCTGCGCGCGTACCTACGCAGGCGAAAGTCGTTACGGACAGTGCGACGGCATATAGCGCGGCCGAACTTCGCATCGCGATCCCACCTCTTTTATTCGGGGTCATTCCGCCCTTCAACCATTCTGGCTCGTGCATGGTCAAGCAGCGCTTGGTAGTCTCCCTGCCAAGGCTCGACGAGTACTTTTTCGAGCATGCAGCAAAGGTTCCAAAGTGCGATCTGTTCAGCGGGGTCTTTGACCTCGAGGACGTCGCAATTGGAGTAGCGCGAAAGCAGCTCGAATAGCACGAGTGCTTCATCATGCGTCAGCCGTACTTCCACCTCTGAATCTGGTTCGTCCATGCAGACAGTGTAAGGGTTTGAGTTGCGAGAATCGGCGCACTTGCGGCTTTCGCGGGCAGGCGCTATGATCGAATGTTCACTAGCGCCACGTGCCGCCTGGCGCTAGGCTGGACGCGCGGCCGAAGCTGAGCGCCAGAGCACAGGAATCTCGTGCCAGGAGGAGCAATCGTGGCGAAGATCCACGGAATCAACGACGTTGTGCAAGGAGATTGCATCGAGCGGATGCAGTCGCTGCCGGCCGGCGCGGTCGACCTGGTGTTCGCCGATCCGCCGTTCAACATCGGCTACGAGTACGACGTCTACGAGGACCGCAAAGAGCGCGACGACTATCTCGCGTGGTCGCGCAAGTGGATCAGCGCCGTGCATCGCGTGCTGAAGCCGGACGGCACGTTTTGGCTGGCCATCGGTGACGAGTACGCCGCCGAGTTGAAAATCGCCAGCCAGGAAATCGGCTTCACCTGCCGTAGCTGGGTGATCTGGTATTACACGTTCGGCGTGAATTGCACGAACAAGTTCAGCCGCTCGCACGCGCACTTGTTCTACTTCGTGAAGGATCCGGCGCGATTCACCTTCCGGGCCGAGGAACTAGAGAATCGCGTCCCTTCGGCGCGGCAACTGGTGTACGCCGACAAGCGCGCCAATCCCAACGGCCGGCTGCCCGACGATACCTGGGTCTTGCGACCGCAAGATCTGGCCGAATGCTTCACCACCGGCGAAGACACCTGGTACGTCCCGCGCGTGGCGGGCACGTTCAAAGAGCGAGCCGGATTTCACGGCTGCCAGATGCCCGAGCAACTCTTGGGGCGGATCATCCGGCTTTGCTCGCATGAAGGCGAGATCGTCCTCGACCCGTTCAGCGGCAGTGCCACGACCGTGGCCGTGGCCAAGAAGCTCGGCCGGCGGCACATGGGCATCGATCTGTCGGCCGAATACGTCACCCGCGGCCGCGCCCGATTGGACGGAATCGCCGTGGGCGACGCGCTGGATGGCGCACCCGAGCCGACAATGAGCGCGCCGGCGACGCCGAAAAATGGCGCGGCCAAAAAGCGCGTTCAGCAGCCGAAGAAGACGCGGACGCGCGAGCGGGTGTGAGGCGGGACTGACTACAACTGTCAATCGTCTTCGTCGGCCCAGTACTCGGATTCGTCTTGCAGGCCGTACTTCCTTGCGGCTTCGGGATCCGTCGTCACGAGATACGACAGTCGGCGCCCTGCAGAATCATGGCGGTTGTCGTCCACCGTGATGCCGTCGGCCTGCATCGCGGCGAGTTGACGCTCGGCGTCGTCAGCCGGCATAAGGTCCGGACGCCATAGCTTGACATACCGACGCGCCAGCGCGTGAACGGAGCGCCACAACTCGCGGTACTGGCCGCGCACCGAGTCACTCAGGTCCGCTTCGAACCCGCTCGGAAGTTGCAGAAGTTTGATCAATTCCTGGACGTCGGCCAGATCTTTCATGCGATCGGCGCCGGTCATGCCGGAAGCCAGCTTCAATTCCACGAGGGTCGGCAGGTTGACGTACTTGATCCCGTCGCGATCGATTGCAACAGCACAGGGGTCGGGAAAGCGCACGTCCTTGGGCTTGCCGTCTCCGGGATAATCGCCCGCCAGCAAGAACTCGATCTTTACGCCCGACTCGGCGTCGCGCAAGTTCTTGCTTTTTTCGAAGGGGCGTACGTAACCCCGCCCGTCGAGCGCAGTATGAATCGCCTTCAGACCCTCGCGCGTGACGAGGATATCGACGTCTTCTGTGAAGCGGCGGTACCCATGTTGAAAAAGTGCCATTCCACCGGCGACTGCATAGGGAATTCCCAGCTCGTTCAACCGCCGCCCGATGCGCTGCAACGCCCCCTGCACGGCGCCTTCGCCGGAAAAGAAAAGGCTTCCTTCGGACAAGGCCCACCTCGAGTTTTCAGCCAGTCGCTCTTCGAACGTGCGTACAGAGCCGGCTGGAGGAATCGAATTTGCGGAGAGTTCGGACATTGTCGATCACCGCACATTATCCCGGCAAAACATCTCTCGCAGCGCGTTTGTCCAACGTCCTTCCAGTATCGTTCGCGCTCCTGCCGTCGTCCAACTACACATCCAGATTCCGCACTTCCAACGCGTGTTTCTCGATGAACTCGCGGCGGGGTTCGACTTTGTCTCCCATCAAGACGCGGAACAGCTCGTCCGCGCCCGAGACGTCTTCCATCCGCACTTGCAAAAGCGTGCGGTTCTCGGGGTTGAGCGTGGTGTCGCGCAGCTCTTCGGCGTTCATTTCGCCCAAGCCCTTGAAGCGGGTGATGGCCAGGCCGCGTTCGCCGGCCGAGCGGATGGCCGAGAGCAGGCTGCGCAGATCCTCGATGCCGATTTCACTTTCGCCGCGCCGCAGGATGTAGCGCGGCTCTTCGGTGCCGGTGCGCTCCTGCGGAATGAGCGATTGGATGTCGAAGCCCATTGCGGCCAGGTCGGCAAGCGCCTTGTTGATCGAGCGGACCTCGTGCAGTTCGACGATGTGCAGCCGGTGCGAGGCGTCGCCGTTGGTGTGCTCGGCATCGGCATGCGGCGCGGCGGGCTTGCCGCCGGGGCGGTCCGTGACCGTCAGCTCTTTGCCGCCGGCGGCCTCTTTATCGGCCACGAACTTGTCGAGCTCCTCGCGTGTGGTAAACCAATGCTCGTGCGCGCCCAGATACACGTGATAGACCGGCAGCCGGCCCGAGACCGGATCCTGTCGTACGGCGTGCTGCCGCAGGCTGATGCCGCGGCGCTCGAGCGCCACGAGCGATTCTTCGAGCGTGGCCAAGGTCTGCGAAAGTTTCTTCATCTCGGCGCCTTCGATTTTGCGATCGTCGCCCGGCTCGAAGACGGCGTCTTGCAGGCCGAGTTCCAAGAGCTGGCCGCGCATCTCTTCGTCGGTCTGGACGTAGTAGGTGTCCTTCTTCGACTTCACGCGGAACAGTGGTGGCTGCGCGACGAAAACGTGCCCGCCTTTCACGAGCGGATACATCTGCCGATAGAAGAAGGTCAAGAGCAGCGTGCGGATATGCGAACCGTCGACGTCGGCGTCGGTCATGATCACGATCTTGTTGTAGCGGCGCTTGCCGAGGTTCATTTCCTCGCCGATGCCGGAGCCGATCGCGGAAATGATGCTGCGGACTTCTTCGTTGGCCAGCACCTTGTCTTCGCGCGATTTGAAGGCGTTGATGATCTTGCCACGCAAAGGGAGGATGGCCTGGAACTCGCGCAGGCGGCCCCCTTCGGCGCTGCCGCCGGCCGAATCACCTTCGACCAGGTACAGCTCGCAGCGTTCCACGTCGCGGCTCGAGCAGTCGCGCAGCTTGCCAGGCAGCCCGCCGCCGGAAAGGGCGCCCTTGCGTTCGCGCACCATGAGGCGCGCCTTGCGGGCGCTTTCGCGCGCCTCGGCCGCGAGCAGACCCTTCTGGGCGATGACCTTGGCCGTTTTCGGATTCTCTTCCAGGAAGCGGCTGAGGAAATCGCCCACCGCCGAGTTGACGATCCCTTCCACTTCGCTGTTGCCGAGCTTGGTTTTGGTTTGCCCTTCGAATTGCGGCTCGGGCACGCGCAGCGATATCACGGCCGTGAGGCCCTCGCGGAAATCCTCGCCCGTCGGCGCGAGGTCCTTGAAGAGATTCTCCTTCTTGCCGTAGTTGTTCAGCGTGCGCGTGAGCGCCGTGCGGAAGCCGGAGAGGTGCGTGCCGCCCTCGGTGGTGGCGATATTGTTGACGTACGAATGAACGTTCTCGGTGTATTCCGAGGAGTACTGCAGCGCCACTTCCAGGCCGATGCCGTCGTAATCGCCGGTGATGTACACCACCTCGGCGTGCAAGGGCTCGGTGGCGCGGTTCAAGTGCTGAACGAACTCGATGATGCCGCGCTTGTACTGGAACGAATCCCCTTCGCCGGTGCGCTGATCGCTGAAGTTGATGCGCACGCCGCGATTCAAGAACGCCAGTTCCTGCAACCGCTTGTAGAGCGTGTTGTAGACGAACTTATTGTTGCCGAAGATCTGCGGGTCGGGCTTGAACGTGGTCTTCGTGCCGACCTTGTCCGTGGTGCCGATGCGGCGCACTTCGGTCGTCGGCTCGCCGCGTTCGTACTCCTGCTGATAGACGTGCCCCTTGCGGCGCACCTCGACTTCGCACCATTCCGAAAGGAAATTGACGACCGTGACGCCGACGCCGTGCAAACCGCCCGAGGTTTGATAAGCCCCTTTCGAGAACTTGCCACCGAACTTGAGCACGGTCATCACGCCCTGCAGCGTGGAAAAGCCGAGATCCGGATGTTGTTCGACGGGGATGCCGCGGCCATCGTCCTCGACCGTGACCGACCCATCGATATTGATCGTCACGCTCACGGTATGCGCGTGGCCGGCCATGGCCTCGTCGATCGAATTGTCGACGACTTCGTAAACCAGGTGGTGCAAGCCACGCGCGCCGGTATCGCCGATGTACATGCTGGGCCGCTCGCGCACGTGCTCCAGGTCGCTTAAGTGCTCGAGCTGATCGGCGCCGTATTCGGATTCCACCTTGCGATATTCCGGCATGTCGCCGGCGGCGTCGTCGGGACCGGGCGCAGGGGATGCGGGTTCGTCTGCCATAGGGCTGTTACTCGTCCTTTAAGAGAATGGGTCCGTGTCGATCGATCTCGCGCTGGCCAAACGGCTCGCGCTCTTGGCCGTCAATCGTGCTGACCCAGTTTCGTTCTCGTATCACTCCGTTGGGCCAACCCGAAATCGCAGGTCGGCAATGTGTTCGTGCGGCAGCCGCTCGCGCAACTGCGTGAGGATGGCCGCCTTCTGAAAGGTTAGCTCTTGGACCAGTGCCGAATGGGCCACCGTGACCTCCAATCGACCCTGCCGAACCAGGCCTACGCGGCTGTGCCGGGCGATCAATTCTCCTGCCGCCTCCTGCCACGCCTCGGCCAGGTCGGCCGACGAGCGATCGCGCGCATAGCCGCGCTGCGCCATCAAGTCGGCCAGCACGTCGGAAATCTTTTGCGGTCGTCGATTCGACACGTGATTGCACTTGTTCCTTCATCGTCTAGCGGTCGCGCGCCAGCGGCATGATCACGTACGAATAACCGTCGCTGGTGTGGCACACCGCCGCGCTTTCGGCATCTTTCAGCTCGAGCGTGAACGTCGCTTCCGGCTCGAGCACCTTGAGAAAATCGTTGAAGAACCGCGGGTCGAGGCTGATCGATACCGCGGCGCCGTCGTACGCGACCGGTAGCTCGACGCGCGATTGACCCACCTCGGGCGCGCGGCCGGCGAGAATTACCTTTCCCTGGCCGAAGGTGAAATCGACGCCACGGCTTTCTTCGCTGGTCACGATCATCGCCTGGCGGACGGCCGAATAGAGCGGGCCGACCGACAGCTCGATCTTCACCGCATCAGGCCGCTTGGGAAACACTTCGCGCCACTTGGGAAAGCGCCCCTCGACCAAGCGCGAGTAGAGCGTCGCCCGCGGGCTTTTCACCAGAATTTCATTGGCACGCGCCGCGATCTGAATTTCGGCATCCGGCTCGGTGAGAATTTTTTCCATCAGGTGCATGCTGCGCGCGGGCACGATGGTCATGTTGTCGCCCGTCGCGTGGCCGCCGACGCTTTGCGCCGGCGCCTCCATCATGGCCAGGCGGCGCCCGTCGGTGCCCACGGCCGTGATCTTGTCGGCCGAGAGTTCGACGAGCACGCCACCCAAAGCGTATCGGCTGCTTTCATTATCGGTGGCAAAGGTTGTGCGACGGATGATCTGCGAGAGGACGCGCGCCGGCACGACGTGGTACTTCGATTCGCTGAAATCCGCCACCGCGGGAAACTCGGCCGGATTCTCGGCCGGCAGGCGAAACTCGCTGTGCTCGCCGCGGACGACGACGCCGCTGCCGTCGGATTCGAGCCGCAAGGTCGCATCGCCACTTTCGCGCAGAATCGACCCGAAGCGGCCAATTGGCAGCACCACGCTGCCCGGAGCCTCGGCCGTGATGCCCGGCACTTCGACGCGGATCCCTATTTCCAGGTCCGTGGCCAGCACGACGCCGCCGTCGCCGCGGGCATCGAGCTTGACGTTTTGCAGGATCGGTTTGGGGCTGCGCGCAGGGGCTACGGCCGCGGCGCTTTGAAACGCATTCAACATCTTTTCGCGATCACATGTCAGCTTCATAGGTTTCCCGCGCTCCTGACGGGTCGTTCGATTCGTCCGTTATCACAAATTCTGTTTCCAAGGTATTGTGGTCGTCGCGCCCGTGCCGAACTGGCGAGTTGCTTCGCGTCCTGGCTGTTGCACCGCGGTGCGAGGTTGGATCGGTTTTCTCTTACGTAGTTTTTCAGAAAGTAGTAGTAGCAATGCGACCGCGAATTCCGTCGATAACTCGCGGCACGATTCCTTAACGACCGAACTGCGATCTGTTTACGATCGTGCGATGCGCCGAATAGCCTGTGTACAAGCTGTCGAACAGCCGTCGACAGCTGTTATCAAGTCCGCCTCGTCCTGTCGACGAATTACGCGTTGTTTCCTCTCTGCTCGTGACGCTCGTCGAGTCCCTCGATCCTGTCGACAGTTGCCGACGCGTTATCCACGCCCCCGTGCCCCCGACATCAATTTCTCCCTTCTGCACGGGTGGACCAGCCACCAGTGGCACCCGCGGACAGGGCGTAGTTTCAAAAAACCGCAAAAATCCCTAGTTGCGGGCGAGCGCGGATTGCAACTCGCTTACGGTCTGACGCACCTCCGCGTCGCGCGCGATCAACTCTTCCATCTTGCGGCAGCCGTGCAGAACCGTGGTATGGTCGCGGCCGCCAAAATACTTTCCGACCGCGCCCAATGTGTTGTCTGTCATTTGCCGGGCGAGGAACATCGCCACCGAGCGGGCCAGCGCAACGTTCTGCCGCCGCGACGGGCCACGTAAATCTCCCAATGGCAAGGCGTAATGCCGCGCCGTGCGCGTCGCGATGTCTCGTATCGTGGCCTGCCGCGCCGGCGCGCGTTTACGCAGCAACGTTTGAACGGCTTCTCGATCGATACGCGCCTTGCCGACGCTCGTGGCGAGTTCGACGAGCGAACCTGCCAATTCCGGCATGGTCCCTTCGACGCGTTCTGCCAGCAATCGCAGGGCGTCGTCAGCGATGGACAATTGCCGCTCGCGCGCCATCGTCGCCAGCGCGATGCCACGCGCCGCCAGGCCGGGCAGAGGTAATGCCACGCTCAAACCGGCCGACAATCGGCTCACCGCGCCAGGATGCAAGTGCGGAATCCGGCCCGGGAGCTGCCGCGCCGTAACGAGCAGACGGTTTCCTCCTTGCAAAAGCGCATCGATCGTGTGCAGCAATTCGATTTGCGCCGCCGACCGATCGGACAGCTCGTCCAGGTTGTCGAGCACGTACAAGGCCGCAAAACGGCGCTCCTCGCGCCAGGCAGGCACGCTGCGCGATTCCACCGCTTCGGCATAGGTCCGCGCGAAGTCCGCGCCCGTTTCGCATACGACCGAGCTGCTCGGATGTACCTGCGCAAAACGCTCGGCAATGCCGTGCGCTAAATGTGATTTTCCTACGCCCGTCGGACCGTGCAGGATGAGCGGGTTGTAGGAATCAGCGGGCGCAGTGAACAGATCCCCAACAGCGGTCACCAGAAGGGCGTTCTCCGGACCAGCGAGAAACCGGCTGCACCAGCCAGTTCCGTTCGCCCCGGTTTGATTTGACAGCGCCAGCGCGAAACTTCCTTCTGCCAGCGGTGTCACGAGGGCTCGGTCGGGCACGTTCTTGAGGCCTGTTTCCAGCTTGGAAATGGTGTGCCTAAAACAAGCCGTCAATGTACCAAATTTGCTCCCTCCCGGCGACCGCTTAAGGGGATTTTTCGCCCCAATTTTCCTGCCCGCAACTCGTTGCAAACCTTCAAGATGCGATCCGTCGCTTCGGCCATTTCGGCGGCCGTGGTCGTAGCCCCCAAACTGAACCGCAGCGCGCTGTCGAAAACGGTCCGCGAACACCCCATCGCCACCAGCGTCGGCGAGGGTTCGCTTGACCCACTGGCGCAGGCCGAACCGGTCGAACAACTGACCCCCGCCAGGTCGAGGGCCATGACCAGGGCCTGCCGGTCCAGGCCCGGGAATGAGACGTTGCTAACGTGCGGTAGCCGTGCCGCGGCGCCGCCGTTGACGATCAGCTCGGGCCAGCCGGCGCGCAGACGGGCTTCGAATTCATCGCGCAGGGACGCCAGGCGCGCCGCGTGTGCTTCTCGCTCACGCTGCCAACACGCAAGCGCCGCGTGCATGCCGGCCACCAGCGCGACCGGTTCCGTTCCGGGTCGTAGTCCAGCCTGCTGAAAACCGCCGTGGTGCAGCGGTTTTAGTACGAACTCATGTCGGACCAACAGCAAACCCACCCCCGTTGGACCGCCGAATTTATGGGCGCTAGCGCTCAAGGCGGCGACGCCCAGAGCGGCAATGTCGATCGGCAGCTTGCCGGCCGCCTGTACCGCGTCGGTGTGCAAGGGAATGCCACGGCTGGCGCAGATCTCGGCGGCGCGAGCCACCGGCTGCACCACCCCCGTTTCGTTATTGGCGAGCATCAGGCTGACCAACCGCGTGTCGGGACGCAGCAAATCGACCAGGGCCTCGACCTCGATCACGCCGGTTGCCGAGACGGGCAGCAGATCCACGACCCAGCCGCGATGCCGCAGCTCGTCAGCCGGGCCGGCCAGTGACGGATGTTCAATGGCCGACACGATCGCATGCGCCGGTTTGGGTCCCGCGAGACCCCATAGCGCCAGATTGTTCGACTCGGTGCCGCCGCTGGTGAAAATCACACGGTCCGCCGCCGTCGAGCCGGATCGGGCACCCAGGAATTCTGCGATCGCATCGCGGGAATCTTCGAGAATTTGCCGTGCCTTGCGCCCGGCCCAATGCGGGCTGGCCGGATTACCGAGGCGCGCTTCGTGAACGCGCGCCATAGCCTCGGCGGCCTGCGGCAGCAGGTGCGAAGTGGCATTATGGTCAAGATAGATTTGCTGTGTGCCCGGCGTCATTCAGCCATTATAGCCGCATGGAATCTCGAGCGTCTTTGGCGACAAACGAGCCAAGGCCCCGCTGTCCGCGTCCGCCGGGGGCGATAGCACCTGCGATTGCCATTGCCCCTGCCGGCCGGGCGGTTGTATCATCCGCCCGCTTTTCGGCGGTAACAGCACGCATTCCTGGGCACGGAAGAGACGTCTTGCGCGCGGCCCTTCCGGCCCGGAATGCAAGAATGTCGGCTGGAGAAGTCGGTCTGCCATGCAATCGTCGGCTGTCGTGACCCTTCGCGCACTGGTCATGCTGGTGTGTCTGGTGGCGGTGCCGCTGGCGGCCATCTTTGGCTCGTCGTTGCCGCAGGCCTTCAACTCCTTGGTGCAAGGACGTGGCTTGCCAAGCTTTACAGGCACGGCGCGTGCCACGGATGACGCGCGCAGCCGGGGTGGAGACGCCCCGATCTTTGCCTCCTCGCCCGAAACACCCCTGCGCGTTGAGCCAGCGTCGCCCGCGCAACGCATGGACAATACCGGGTCACTCTGGGCGCCGGGGGCCATCTCTTCGGCGACGGATCGGGCTGGGGCCGAAGTATCGCCGCGCGCCGAACCGTCCGGGCTGGCTGCTTCCGCCGCATCACAAAACCCTCTGCCGGTGCCTGCCGGACAAGCCGCGCCGCGCGATCCGCGCACCGCCAGCGAGGATTTTCAGCAGATCGAGCATCGTTTGCGCGAGCTGGGGGCTACGTACTACTTGCTGGAGACGTGGGGCAATGCGGGACAGATGTACCGCTTCCACTGCAAGGTTTCCGTGGCCGCCAACCCCAGCCAGATTCAGCACTTCGACGCCACCGACAGCGATCCGTTGCGGGCGATGCGCAAGGTGCAAGAGCAAGTCGAACAGTATCGCGCGAGCAACGTTCCCTAACGAACGTCGTGCCAGCCACCGCATTGAATTACGAAATTCAACGGCCTGGCCGAGAAGGGCTTGCCAGACGCCCTGCACTCGGCATATTTTGGCGGCTGCGACGCGAGGAAGTTGCATCCGAGGCGGGCTTTACGTTCCCATGTCCGCCCGCGGCCGCGTCTCCTCTTTACCGTGATTTGTAGCGCGCCGGAACAAGCTCCGGATCATGCGGGCGGTATTCGCTTCGCGCTAACAGGAAGCATGTTGCGAGAACCTGCCCCGCGCAGCCCCCAGATTTTGATGGCTTTCCCCCGACCTGCCGTTGGCTTGCTGTTGCGCAGCGTTGCGCTTCGCTATCAGCCGCGCACGCCGCGTGCTTGGCAAGACGCTCGGCCGCGGCCGGTACTGCCGTCGCGCCGCGGCCCGTCAACGGAACGTCCCGGCGCCGGAAGTTGTCGGCGCGACCCGGTGCTGGCCATGCTCGAGGCCGTGCTGCTCGTGGCCAACGAGCCGATGACCGCGCGGCGACTGTGCCAGGCCGCAGGGCTCGACGATCCTACGCAGGCGCGCACCTTGGTGCGGCGTCTGAGCGAGTGTTACGGGCGTGAGCAGTCCGCGTTTTCCGTCGAGGAAGTGGCCGGCGGTTGGCAGTTGATGACCCGCCCATCATTCGGGGGGTGGTTGCGAAAGCTCTACCCGACAGGCGCCATGACAAGGCTTTCCGCCCCGGCGATCGAGACCTTGGCCGTGGTGGCATACCGACAGCCGGTGGTGCGGGCGGAAGTGGAATCGATCCGCGGCGTGCAATGCGGCGAGATGCTGCGGCAGTTGATGGATCGCGATTTAGTGCGTATCGTCGGCAAATCGCATGACTTGGGGCGACCGTTTTTGTATGGTACCACTCCACGGTTCTTGCGAATCTTTGGACTACGGCACCTGGATGATTTGCCCCGGGCGCGAGAGTTGCGGCCGGCGGCAACCAGCTTGCCAACCAACACTGAAGTCATCTCCGGCCCGCGCCGGGATCAGGATTTACCCGGAACCATTCTTGACCTGAAAGAGGAGCATCAGTCGTGACGATTTCTCTGGAGCGTGAGTGGGAAGCCGACTGGCTGTCGTTGTCGGCCGCGGCGAGCGCGAGTGTGGTGCGCGCCGCCAAGAAGAAAGCCGATGAGGACGAAGACGAATTCGAAGAGGACGAGGATGAGGACGACGATGAAGACCTCGACGACGATGATGAAGACTTAGATGACGACGACGACTGGGAAGAAGTCGACGACGAAGACGATGAAGATTGGGAAGAGGACGAGGACGAGGACGAGGACGAAGAGGACGACGACTGGGACGACGATGATGAGGACGACGACGACGATGAAGAAGACGAGGACTGGGACGAGGACGAGTAGCGCGCCCTTATGAGTCTGGCAGCGCCGAGCATGATGCGCGGGGAGTCCTTCAATCCTTGAGTTGAAACAAACGTTTGAAGGCGTCCAACAGCGTGTGCGTCATGCCTTCGCTCGCCTCGTCGCGCAGGCTTTCCAGCGGCGGGTGCAGGAGCTTGTTGATCAGCCGGTCGAATGATTGTCGGATTTCTTGCTGCTCGCGATCGTCGAGATCCGGCAGCTTGTTGAGCAGGCGGCGCAATTCGTCGTGCGTCGTCTGCTGCCATCCTTGTTTCAGCCGCTTGATGATCGGCCCCGTGGCGCGATGATTCAAGTCGGCCATGAAGCGGGCCGTTTCCTGCTCGACAATGCGGATTGCTGCGGGCCATTCTTTTTCGCGCTCGCGCCGATTGCGGTCGCAAGCCTCGCGCAGGTCGTCGATCGAGTACAGGTAGACTCCCAGGCATTCGCCAACCGCCGCCTCGAAATCGCGCGGCATGGCCAGGTCGAGAATGAAGAGCGGGCGTTGAAACCGCGCGGCTTCAACCGGCGCAAACGATTGCCGCGTGACAATCGGCTCGGTGGCGGCCGTGGTGCTGATCACGAGATCCGCTGCGGTCAGCTCCGTGTTCAGATCTTCCCACCGAGCGGCCCGGCCTTGCCAGGCCCGGGCCAAGATCTCGGCCCGCTCGAAATTGCGATTCAGCACGTGTACGTCACGTGCCCCTTCGTCTTGCAGATAGCGCAGCGTCTCTTCGGCCATTTCGCCCGCCCCGAGCACCAGCACCCGCTTGTCGTCGAAACGCTCGAAAATTTGCTTGGCGAAGTCGGCGATGGCGACGCTGGGAATGCTCACGCGCTTTTCGTTGATCGACGTTTCGTTGGTTACGCGCTTGGCCACGCGCAGGGCCGCCTGAAAAACCTGGTTCGTGAGCGGACCGGTACTGTCGCGCTCGCACGCCAGCTCGTACGCCTGTTTGATCTGCGCCACGATGTGCGGCTCGCCGACCACCATGCTGTCGAGACTGGCGGCGACGTGGAACAAGTGCCGCACGACGTCTTCGCCGGTGCGCTCGAAAAGATCATCGAAGATGTCGGACAGATTCAGGCCATGAAAATCGGCCAGGAATTCGGCCACTTCCTGGTGCGTCGGCACGCCGGCCGGCGCATCGCAGGCGGTGTAGATTTCGACCCGATTACAGGTCGACAGCACGACCGCCTCGGCCGCAGGAAAGCGCTGCCGCAGATTCGCCAGCGCCGATCGCGCCTGCTCGGCGCTAAACGCCAGCCGCCCGCGCTTCTCGACCGAGGAGGTGTGATGGCTGAGCCCACAGATCTGGTACTTCATGCGGAAGCCTCCGCATGAACGTCCAGCGCAACCACTTCCTCTCCCTTCCGGGGAGAAAGAACTCGCTCCAATCCCTCTCCCTTCCAGGGAGAGGGCAGGGTGAGGGTCGAGTCGTAAGCCGCCAGAGATGCATCACTTGCCAAACCGCGGCGGAACGAACCTAGCCAAGATTCAACGTCGTTCGGCCCTGAACGCGTTACCCTCCCCTGGCCCCTCCCTGACAGGGAGGGGGATAAGAGATGAGATGCCGCCAACATTTGCAAGTGCGCTGTGTGGCGTTTTGCGCTATCGGCGCATGCGCTTAGAGAAAGAACTCGCTCGAATCCCTCTCCCTTCCAGGGAGATGGCAGGGTGAGGGTCGAGTCGCCAGCCGCCAGAGATGCATCACTTGCCAAAGCGCGGCGGAACGAACCTGGCCAAGATTCAACGTCGTTCGGCCCTGAACGCGTCACCCTCCCCTGGCCCCTCCCTGACAGGGAGGGGGATAAGAGATGAGATGCCGCCAACATTTGCAAGTACGCTGTGTGGCGTTTTGCGCTATCGGCGCATGCGCTTAGAGAAAGAACTCGCTCGAATCCCTCTCCCTTCCAGGGAGAGGGCAGGATGAGGGTCGAGTCGTAAGCCGCCAGAGATGCATCACTCGCCAAACCGCGGCGGAACGAACCTAGCCAAGATTCAACGTCGTTCGGCCCTGAACGCGTTACCCTCCCCTGGCCCCACCCTGACAGGGAGGGGGAATCCATTCGCGGCGCGGCTTCGCGGGCGGGCGAATGTGCGCTCGGCAGAAACAAGCGCAGGCCCAGCGCTAGCACCAGGAACAAAAAGCTCGCCACCGTGAGGTACGCGACTTTGCGTCCCTGCCGCGCCGGTTTGTAGATCATGCCGAAGACGGCCGCCGTTGCCAGCCACGCCAAGAGCAGGCTCGACGTCCAGATCACCGGATCGTTCCACGGCAATTCGTCGACTTCGAGCCGATGATTCACAAGGTTCAGAACCGTGCCGGAGAGAAATCCCGCGGCCAGCATCAATGCCGAGATAACGATCGCGCGGCTGTTGATGTGGTCGAGCCATTCCAGGTTCGGCAGGCGAAAGCCCTGCGGAGCGAGCTGTTTATGCTTCAGCCGGTACGATTGCAGCAAATACATCACGCCGGCCACAAAGCCGACCATTACGGCCACGGTGCCCAGCAGGATGAACACACCGTGGATCGCGCCCCAGATTTGCGAGGCGCGCGTCTCGGCGAACGGTTCATGACTGGCGAAGAACTGTGCGATGCCGACAAGCGCCAGGACGAGCGGCAGAATGAACAAGCCTACCGCAGTGCGCGGATGATAGAACGTCAGGTACAGATACGTGGCCGCCAGAACCCAGGCCGCCACGAGAAACCAATCGAAGGGGCTGGAAATCGGCGTGCTCGTCGCCGTGGCCGCTCGGTAGCCGAGAAACAGCGTATGTGCGAGCAAGCCGGCCGCGGCGAACGCGATCAGTAACGCCCCGCGGATGCCGCTACGGAACCAGAGCCGCGACAACTCGAGCGCGAAGGCCACGGCATAGCTGGCCCCGAAACAAAGTGTGCTGATTCCCGCGAGCATTGCGCCGGATACCGGTGGGAACGTTGGGGGGAGTGGCCGCGCGGTTGGCGCTTCGGGCTGGAGCGGCGGCCCGACAGACACCCCTCAGGCCGAAAAGACCGCCCCCGCGAGCGTTGCAGTAACTGTATATTCCAGGCTACGTTTCGGCGGTTCGGATGTCCACCCGCCGAAAGTGGCTTCGCGGCATGTTTTTGCGGCGAAAAAAGTGTACCTAAGCCCTCTGCGGCTGAGGACTTCGGGAGGCGACTGCTGGTCGCTCGGCGGTGCCTGTCTCGCGAGGCGCTAGCGTCAGTCGCACCGGGCCGGCCGGGTGCAGCGACACTTGCGCGACCGGGGTCGGCTCTCCCTGCCCGGGGGCCAGCGACAGCCGATACTTTTGCAAAATCGTGGCGACGATCAGTGTGGCTTCGATCATCGCCATGGCCCGGCCGATGCACGCCCGCGGCCCGGCGCCAAACGGCACGAAGGCGCCCGGCGGTAGCCGCTCTTCACCCCCGTCCGCGAAACGTGCGGGGAGGAATTCCTCCGGCGCCGGGAACCAGCGCGGATCGTGATAGATGGCGTACAGGAGCAGATGGATCTGGCTCCCCGGCGGGATCCGGTAGCCGCCGATTTCGACCTCTTCGACCGCTTCGCGCGCGGTGAAGTACACGGCCGGGTAGAGGCGCATCGCTTCCTTGATCGCGCAATCGACAGCCGCCAGGCGCGGCACATCGGCTGCCGTGGCGAGTCGATCGCCGAGCACATCGCGCACAGCCGTTGCGGTTTGCTCTTGAACCTGCGGGTGGCGCGCGAGCAAGTACAGCGTCCAGACGAGTGTGGTGGCCGTGGTCTCGTGCCCCGCCAGAAGCAGCGTCATGGCCTCGTCGCGCACTTGCTGATGGCTCATCCCCCGGCCGTCTCCTTCGTGATCGACCGACAAGAGGAGCATCGACAACAGATCGCCGCGATCTTCGCCCGTCGCGCGATGCTGGCGAATGATATCGTCGAGCAGATGGTTCATGTATCGGATCGCCGCCCGCATGCGTCGCTTCGAGGCCAGCGGCATCCAGTCGGGCATCGGCACCAGCCGGCCAAACTCGATGAGCGCGGCATCTTGCAAGTCTTGCACCGCGTCGCGAATGCCGGCGTGATCGTCGGCGGTAAAACCGAACAGCGTCTTGCAAACGACGTCGAGCGTCGCGCGATGCATCTGGTCGACGACGTCGATTTCGGACCGCGTCTGCCAGCGCGCAACCATTTCGCTGGCCAGCTGCGACATGACCGCGGCGTACCCTTCGACGCGGCGCGGCTGAAAAGCTTGCTGCACCAACCGCCGCTGGCGGACCCACAGATCGCCTTCGCTTAACAAGAGTCCCTCGCCGTCCCACCGGCCAAACACTTCTTTCAGCCGGCGCGGCTTGTGCAGCTTTTTCGCCTGCTTCACGAGAACTTCCTGGACCCGGTCAGGATGAATGAACTGAAAAAACCGCACCGGCCCGATGCGGAAATAGGCGGCGTCGCCGTAGCGCCGCGCCAAGTCCATGCTGAAACCAAACACGTCGCGCTGCATCGCGCGGGCTAAGTGGAAACCGAATAGCGATCGCGGGCCGGGAGGATGAGTCGTCGTCATGGGATCACCTTAAAACGGTTTGAGCTACCAGCCCGAAGCCCCAGCGAGGGTGATGGCCGCAAGAGATTTCAGTCCCTTGCTGGCGCTTCGGGCTAGTGTGGTGACGGGCTATGGCACTCACTTGTTCTGCGGGTCCTTATGAGGAGACGGACGGGCTAGTTTTTCGCAACGGTCGCGCAGGCCGGCATTTTCCGTGGCCATCGCCTTTTGTGCTCCGCCACGTACCAAAGGACCCAAAACGAGGGCCGGCCAGCCCGAGATTTCCAACTGCAGAAGGCTCGTGCATCCGCTCGTGGCGGGAATGACTTCATGCGTCGCGGTCATGTCCATGCCGCTGATGCGAGTTTGCCAGGTGAAGCGACGGCCTGCTTCCAGCGCGGTAACAGTCCAAATCGCTTCACGAAATTGCGGCTGCTTGACGCGCGCCTGGCTGCCCACGCGGAATGGCCCGCTGTCGATGCGTTCGACGCGCTGCATCGTCGGCGTCCATTCAGGCCAGCGCTCGACGTCGATCGTGACCGCCCATACCACCTCCCAGGGAGCCGCGATCGCGAGCGAATGTTCCAGGTGCATTGTCGTTCCTCTCGACCCTTGTGGGCTGGGTTTCCTAATCCCTCGGTCGCGTCATTTAGGATCACGCTTTTTGGTCGCGCTCTTACGGCGTTGGGGCGTCGTCTGTTTCTCAGCTTTTGCCGGCGGGGTTCGAACGGGGGTTGCGCGGCGACCGTTCTTGCGTGCCGGATGGGCAGCGTGGTTCGCCGCGGGGCTTTCGCACGTCAACCCGGCGGTGCAAAACGCCACCCATTCGTCGATGAGCTGCGCCACCGGCAAGGGCTCGATCTGGCCGCTGGCCGTCACTTCGCGATCGGTGCGCTTGGCCATCGTGAAGAGCATCGCCCCCCAGGTGAACTGCACGCGGGTCCAACCCTCGCGATCGCCGATCTCCTGCGGCACGGCCTTGCGCAGCGCGGCGCCGAAGCGCCAGACCAGCTCCACGAACAGCGAATAGAAGAACATCCGCAGCTTTTCGTCGGGCGTGACGTCGATGTGGGCCAAGAGCCAGCCCAGGTGCGGCTGCTCGTCGACCAGCTCGAACACCGGCGCCACGAAAGCCCGCAGAATGTCGGGCAGTTGCGGCGCGCCGCCGGCGGCCGCTTCGACTTCGTCCAGCCGGCGCAAGCGCTCGGCGTTCATCGGCAGCACACGGCGCTTGATCACGGCGCGGACCAGCTCTTCGCGGTTGCCGAAGTGGTAGTGGACCGCCGCCAGGTTGACCTTGGCCTCGTCGACCAGGGCGCGAATGCCGACCGCGTCGATCCCGCGGGCCGCGAACAGCCGTTCGGCCGTGTCCAGGATATGGGTGCGGGTATCGGAAGGCGTGGGCATGGGTTCCGCGGGCAACCTGGAAAAAAAGGTCCTTGCGGATGGGCCGCGTCCAACCATTCAAACGTTCGTTTGAATGCATGATACGAGGGACGCTCGCCAGAGACAAGGGCGCCAACCGGGCGTAGCTGAGAACAGACCGCGCGGCGCCGAGAGCAGGCCGCGCCGCTCGCCGCCGCAACGGCGCTTCGTTACAACGGGATTCGCGTGTCACGCCTCGAAGTACCAGCGAAGGATCTGCATGCCCGCCATCTTCGAACATCCGCTCGTCGTCACGTCCGAGCACATCGATCGACTAGGTCACGTGAACAACCTGGAATACCTGCGCTGGGCGCTCGCGGCGGCACTTGCGCATTCGGCCGCCCAAGGATGGCCGGCGGAAAAGTACGAGCAGTTGGGAGCCGGCTTTGTCGTCCGCTCGCACGAAATCAAGTACCTGCAATCCGCTTTCGCCGGTGATGAAGTGGTGGTGCGCACCTGGGTCGCGGATTTTCGCCGCCTTTCCTGCCTGCGGCGCTACAAGATCATCCGCCGCCAGGACGAAGCCGTGCTGGCTACCGCGGCCACGGAATGGGCGTTCGTGAAGCTCGATTCGTTTTCGCTGGCGCGCATTCCGCCCGAGGTCGCCACGGCTTTTGAAATCGTGCGCGATGAAGAGGATGCACCACGGAGGCACGGAGGCACGGAGAAGAATTGATGAATGCAGAATGAAATGATGAATGAAATGACGAACGCGGGCGGAGGTCCCATGGCAGCCGCCTAAAGCCGTCATCCTGCATTCGTCATTTCGTATTTCCTCCGTGCCTCCGTGTCTCCGTGGTGAGTTACCTGCCTTTCTCTTTCGCTGGTGTTTTCACGCCAAGCAAGAGCGCCGCAGCAAGCATGGCCAGTGCGGCGCCGGTGCTGAAGGCCGTTAGCGCCCCGTAGTCTTTGTACAAGTAACCGAACAGCACGCTGGCCGGCATGGCCGCGACGCCGATCGCGAAGTTGTACCAGCCGTAGGCCAGTCCTTTGCGCTCGCCGGGCACCAGCTCGGCGACCAGCGTTTTCTCAGGCGGCTCGGTCAGCGCGTAAAACAGGGCGTACGACATGAACAGGGCCCAGGCGTGCCAGGCCTCGGTCGCCAGCGCGAATCCGAAATAGACAGCCGCATAGGCGGCCCAGCCGGCAACGATCAGGCGCCGTGCGCCCAAGCGCTCGACCAGCCGGCCGACGATCATGTTGCCGGCGCTTTTGGCGACGTGGAACGTAAACCACATGATCGGCAGCAGCTCTTCGCGCACGCCGAGCTGCCCGGCACGCGACAGCAAAAACAGATCGCTCGAATTCCCCAGCGTGAAGACGGCCAGCGAAACGAGGTACAGCCGAAAGTTGCCGCTCAACGGCGCCAGCGACCAGATAAACGGCTGCGCTGTACCGGCGGCGTGCTTGGGCTCGCGGAGGCCAAAAACCAGAATCGCCACCACGATCAGGCCGGGGATGATCGTCAGCAGAAAGAGTGTCTGCAAGTGATCGGGCCACCACCATAAAAACAGCGTCGCCAGCACCGGCCCGATCGCCGCCCCCAAGTGATCCATCGCCCGATGAAAGCCAAAGGCCCAACCTCGCTGCGCTGGCGGAGTGCTTTCAGCGATGACCGCATCACGGGCGCTGGTGCGGATGCCTTTGCCCAGCCGGTCGCCGACGCGGCAGGCCAGCACTTGCCACGGCAGCACGACCAGGCCCAACAGCGGTCGCGCGGCAGCGGCCATCGAGTAGCCGGCGACGATCCAACTTTTACGCCGGCCGGTACGATCGGACCAACTACCGGCAAAGAGCTTCAAGATGCTGGAGATGGCTTCGGCGATCCCCTCGATTACGCCGATCGCCAGCGCCACTTGCTCGTAGCTGGCAGCCATGATGCCACGCAGCAAATCGGGGAGCAGCGGATAAATCATCTCGCTGGCAATGTCGTTGACCAGGCTCGTCAGGCCCAGCAGCTTGACGTTGGCGGGCAGCTTCCGCGTGTCAGCGGTTGAAGGCGTGTCGTGTTGCTCCTCGTCACTCAAGATAGATCCTTCGTTACCGCATTTTCTCCAGCAATGCGCCGGTTCGCTCGCGCGGTGTAGAAACCCCTCTCCCTCTCAGGAAGAGGGTTGGGTGAGGGTCGTGGGTTTGCGAATCGAGAGCGTAAATCTGATTTTCTCGTGCGCTTGAGAGTGGAAACCGTGATTGCGAGTAAGCGCCTAACCCTCCCCCGGCCCCTCCCTGGCAGGGAGGGGAGTTTACTGAGCGCCGCCACGCCTCGCAAACGCAGCCGCAACGCCCAGTCAACTAACAATGGGCCGATTCGCTCGCGCGGACGCCGATCACGGCCAGGCTGCGCCGTGCGACGTCGAACGCTGCTTGCGGATGTCCAATGGCCTTGGCGGCGGCGCGCAAGCGTGCCAGCCGGTCGGGATTGCTCAATAGATCGTTCACTTTGGCCGTGAGTGTGCAGACGTGGTTCACCTTCACACCGGCACCGCTCTCCAACAAGTAATCGCTGTTGCGGCTCTCCTGGCCAGGGATCGGATTGACGATCACCATCGGCAGGCCGCGGGCCAGGCATTCCGAGGTCGTCAAACCGCCCGGTTTCGAGACGACCAGGTCCGCGCAGCCCATCAGTTGATCGACCTCCTTGGTGAAGCCGAGAATTCTCACGCGGTGCCGATCGGTCGTGGAAATCTTCTCCAGGGCTTCTTTCAATTCCTCGTTGCGGCCGCACACGACCACGATCTGGGCCGGCTTCTCCACGGCCAGCAAGCTGCGAAACACGGCTTCGACCGGGCCCACGCCAAAACCGCCACACAGTTGCAGGAGCACAGGACGGTCGCCGCTCAGACCCTGTTGCGCGAGACATCGCGCGCGGTCGGCCGGTTCGGCAAAGACTGGATGAATAGGAATGCCGGTGACGTCGATATCGGCGGCCGGCACACCGAAGTGTTGCAAGTGCAGCGAGCCCTCTTCGGTGGCGCAGAAGTAGCGATCGGTCGGCTGATTGACCCATAGCCGATGCGTGTCGAAATCGGTGCAGACCGTGACATGAGGCACGTTCAGCTTCCCGCTGGCGCGTAATTTCGAAATCAGCTCAGCCGGCAGGAAGTGGGTGTTGATCACCAGGTCCCATTGCTCATCGTGCAAGAAGCGCTCGAACGAGAGCAGGTTCAGCTTTTGTGCGGCCTGGCGCAGCTTGTCGCGCGTGCGGGGGCGGATTTCGCCGTCTCCTTCCAGCCAATCGTAGAAGTAGCCGACGAAGTGCGGAAAGTTGTTCACCAGGTCCAGGTACGCTTTGGCGTACACGCGGCGAAAGACGGCGTTCGTGAAATCGAGAACGTCGCGATTTTGAACCTCGATTTCCGGCGCGATTTGCCGCAGGGCCAGCTCGACGGCTTCAGCCGCGCGCAGGTGCCCCGCCCCGACCGAGGCCGAGAGAACGACGACGCGTGTCATGTGACGGATCTCCTGCCCGAGCTAGGAACGACGCTCACCGCAGCGCGGTTAAGTGTAACGGCGCGGCCGCGGCGCGGGAAACGAGCCGGGTCGTTGAAGACATGCTTCTCCGCCCGTGGCGGACAGGCAAGGCACGCCGAGGACCGCCGAAAACGCATTATTAGCGCGATCTGAGAGCCGCAGATTCGCGCGCCGCTGGGCACTTATCACTTCGCGCTCAGTGCCGGCGACTTACGCTCGTTGCCGCGCGGCCCGTTTGCGGTCGGTCTCCAAGAGCAGAATCTTCCGCAGCCGCACGATCGACGGCGTGACTTCGACCAGTTCGTCATCTTCGATGTATTCGAGCGCTTCTTCCAGCGACAACACGCGCGGCGGCTTGAGGATGATGTTGCGGTCGCTCCCCGATGCCCGCATGTTGGTCAGCTTCTTTTCCTTGGTCGGGTTGACCGGCATGTCGCCGGTGCGGCTGTTTTCGCCGACGATCATCCCTTCGTAGACTTCTTCGCCCGGCGCGATGAACATCTCGGCCCGCTCCTGCAGCCCGTCGAGACCGAAGGCCACGGCCTTGCCCGGCGACATCGAGACGAGCACGCCGTTGGCCCGGCCCGGCACGTCGCCCGACGTGGGACGATAAGCCTCGAAGCGGTGGTGCATCACGGCCGTTCCCTGCGTGGCGTTCAAGAGGCGCGTCCGCAATCCGATCAAGCCACGGGCCGGGATCGAGAACGTGGCGTGCGACAACTCGCCGCGCGTCCCCATCTCGACCAACTGACCGCGTCGCGCGCCGACCAGCTCCATCACCGGCCCCAGCCGGTCGGGCGGAACTTCGACAACCAACGATTCGTACGGTTCTTCCAGCACGCCATTGCGCTGTCGGGTAATGACGCGTGGCTTGCCGATCGACATCTCGAAGCCTTCGCGGCGCATGGTTTCGATCAACACCGACAGGTGCAAAAGCCCGCGACCGCTGACGGCAAACGCGTCGGATCCTTCGACCGGGCGGACGCGCAGGGCAACGTTGCGTTCCAGCTCTTTCATCAGCCGATCGCGCAGGTGCCGGCTCGTAAGATAGCGCCCTTCGCGGCCGGCCAAGGGGGAGCTGTTCACCGAAAAGATCATTTCCAAGGTCGGCTGATCGACCTCGACGCGCGGCATCGACTTGCGCTCGATCGGATCGCTGATCGTGTCGCCGATCTCGACTTGTTCGAGGCCCACAACGGCCACGATGTCGCCCGCCGCGGCTTCTTCGACCTCGACGCGACCCAGGTTGCTGAAGACGTGCAGTCCGACGACCTTGCCATTGACGGAGCTATCGCCCGATTGCATGAGGGCAACCTGCTGGCCGCGCTTGATGCCACCGGAGTAAATCCGCCCGACGGCGATGCGGCCTACATACTCGGACCAGTCGAGCGTGGTGACCAGCATCTGTAGCGGCGCCTTCTCGTCGATCTCTGGACCGGGAACCTGGTCCAGCACCATGTCCAAAAGCGGCTTCATCGTTTCGCCGCGCTCGCCGGGCTCGGCCGTGGCGTAGCCGTCGCGGGCGCTGGTGAAGATGTACGGAAAATCCGCCAGCTCGTCGTCGGCGCCCAGCTCCAGAAATAGCTCAAACGTTTCGTCCAGCACCTCGCGCGGGCGGGCGTCGGGGCGATCGACCTTGTTGACCACCACGACCGGCTTGAGACGGAACTCGAGGGCCTTCGATAGCACGAAGCGCGTCTGCGGCATCGGTCCTTCGGCCGCGTCGACCAGCACCAGCGCCCCGTCGGCCATCCGCAGTACGCGCTCCACTTCGCCGCCGAAGTCGGCGTGCCCCGGTGTATCGATCAAGTTGATCTTCACGCCCTGGTAGGGAATGGCGATGTTCTTGGCCAGGATCGTGATGCCGCGTTCGCGCTCCAGCTCGTTCGAGTCGAGGATGCGTTCGCCCACGAGTTGGCTGGCGCGGAACTCGCCGCTCTGCCGCAGCAAGCAGTCGACGAGGGTCGTCTTGCCGTGGTCGACGTGGGCGATGATGGCGATATTGCGAATGTCGTTGCGTCGCATGGGTCTCGTCTGCCGGATAGGACCGGCTTAGGGAGCGGGACGGCCGGATGCATCAGCCGCCTGTGTGGCTGGTGTCCGGCATCAAAAAGCCATTCAGGAATGTCGCCCGGCCAGAAGGTCAGTGGCGGTCGCCAGGCGACACGGTCGGCAAACTGGCCCGCGGGGTTACGGGCGAGCCCTTCGCCATTTCATTGCGGATTGACCAAATCCGTCGGCTGCGTCACGAGCGTTACTCTCTGCCCGCAAGGCGCCTGCCTTGCGCTGGCGCGGCCGAATGTAAGAATCTTAGCAGAAAAGCTTTGCGGCGGATAGAGCGAGTCGCCCGGCGTAAAGATGCAGGCGCGACGCCCGCACCACAAAATGCCGACGTGACACGAGTTGTGGTGCGGCCGTTCCGGCTGCGCGGTGGCATCGCCTTGCGGAATACATTAGCGGCCTTTGTGCAAGCTTATGGCTCATCGGCCTGCACCAGTTCCGCAGGCGCGGGCCCCGCTAGCAGGCCAAGGGCTTCGAGCCCTTGCACCAGTTCCTTGGCCAGCGCGGCGGCACGGTCGGCCGAACCTCGATGTTCAAGGGCCACGGCAAAGGCCGCGCGCGGCGCGTCGGCCGGGGCGTAGCCGGCGAACCAGGCGTGATCGGCCGTGCGCGCGCCCGTCTCGGCCGTCCCGGTTTTGCCGGCCACCGCAAGGCCCGTGTCGGCCAGGGCCGCGTAGGCGGTTCCCTCGGGATCTTCGACAACTCGTTCCAGCGCCCGCCGGACGACCGCTAACTGTTCGCTGTTGAGACCCTGGATGGGGTGATTCGTTGCCGCCGGCGGATAGAAGGTGCCGTGCGCGTTCGCCTCGGCCCCGCACGCGACGACGTGGGGCGTCACCAGCGTGCCGCCATTGGCCACGGCGGCCATTAGCCGGGCGATTTGCAGCGGAGTCGCGGTGAGGCGACTTTGCCCAATCGCGAAGGCTTGCGTATCGACCAGTTTCCAGGTGGGCTCGTCAGCGCGCGACGGCAACGTGTGGGGGACAAAGCCAGATGCTTCGCCAGGCAAGTCGACTCCGCTCGCGCGGCCAAATCCCAGCCGCAATGCCCAATCGGCCAACCGCGCGGGGGCGAGCTGCGCCGCATGCTGAAAGAAATAAACGTTGCAACTGCGCGCAAGCGCCGTCGACAAATCCGTTTCGCCGTGGCCGACACCAAAGCGGCGGAAGATCTGGCAGCGCTCACGATCAGGCCGGCTGAGATAACCTTGGCAATCGCACGTGGCCCATGGATCGAATCCTGGTTCCGCGAGCAGGGCAAGTGCCGTGACCACTTTGAACACGCTTCCTGGTGGAATCGCCATTTTCGTCGCCCGGTCGAAAAGCGGATGGGCAGGATCGGCGAGCAGCCTTTCGATGGCTGCCGTATCGCGCCTGGCGAAAGCGTTCGGATTGAAGCGCGGCGCGGTGGCAGAAGCCAGGATCGCGCCTGAGTGCACGTCCATGATCACGACGGCCCCGCCAGCGGCCGAATGGACGACGGCATCCGAGCGATCGGCCATGGCCAACGCGCGATCCAACCGCTCTTCGACGAGTTGCTGCAGGCGCGCGTCGACGGTAAGAACGAGGTCCGCGCCGGCGGCCGGTTCGGCCTGGCGACGGCTCGATAGCCAGCGGCCGCTGTGATCGGTGAAATCAACCACTAGGCCGTCGCGCCCTTGCAGTTCGCGCTCATATTGCCGCTCCAGGCCCATTCGGCCCACAAGCTTTTCGGTGAGTCGCTCGCTTCGCCGAGGGTCCTGCGGCTCACTTGCTGCCGGGGACGCTGAATCAGCCGATGGGGCGCCGGCGATTTCATCCGCCATGCCCAGGTGGCCCACAAGGTTGGCCGCCAGTGCGCCGCGCGGATAGTGCCGGCCCGACTGCTCCACGATGCGCACGCCCGGGTATTGCTCGGGGTGTGATTCCACCTCGGCGATAACCTCGAGTGGCACATCGGGCACGAGCACGTGGTAATCGAGCTCCTCGGCCACGATGATGCGCGGCGCGACGCGAGGATCGTCGGCGGCGAACAACCAACTTGGGGCCGCTGTTGCCCAGGTTTGCCAGGCGCTGAGCGACTGCGCCCCCGCGCTCAACTGTTGTCGCTGGTCGCGCGCGCGGTTCACAGCAGCGGCAATCGCGCGGACTCGCTTTTGAATCTTACCCTGTTCCGCCTGCAAATCGTCGATCGGGCGGCCGCACAAGCGGGCGAGTTGATCGACGAGCGTATCGCGATACTCGCGAACCCAGGATTGCTCGGCCATCAGTCGGGCGGCGCGTTGTGGATCATCCGGTCTGACGCGGGCCCGAGCTTGCCGACGCAGCCAACGGGTGTTCGGTGGGTCTTCCAGGTAGCGATAGTGGACCGCCAGCGATGCGATCCGCCCATCGGTGGCCAAGACAACTCCGTCGCGTGACACGATTCGGCCGCGCGTCCCCACGAGCGGTCGTGATTTCTCCAACGGCCGGGCCGCGACGCCGCGAAAACCCTCGCCTTGCGTCAGCTCGAGCTGCACGACTCGGCAGAATACCAGCAACAGCAAAGCCCCGAAGAGCAAAAGCAGGTGTTGCATGCGCGCGCCTGAATCGGCCACGGTCTCCTCGTTGAGCGAGGAGCGCGGTCGGGCGGATTCGAGAGTCAGGCGGAGCTCGCTACGCATGCGTCTTGGTGTCTTGTTCTTCTCTGGCCGGCCCTGACATCTCGTTGTCAGGCCGCCGTAGGCGCTTCAGCGCCAACCGCGTTGACGCTCTTGCTGCTTCGCAGCATGGACAAGCTAGTTGTCCGTGCCACCCCTGGAATTTCCACATGCTTCTGACCGGGGGTTACAGATCCCGGCCGCCGTTACCGATGTAGCGTCGCTGGTCGGACTTGTCGCGATTGCCGCAGCCACGCGGCAAGCGTCCATACGGGCAAGCTGAGAGCCGCGGTATAAACGCTCGCAGCCCCCGCGCGCGTCCATGCGATGCCGGTCGCGCTGGTTCCTTCCGGAAACACGAGATTGCCGATGGCGACAGCGAGCAGCATTCCTGCCACGATCGGTACGCAGGCCATGGCTTGCTCCAGTGGTTCCAGGCGGCGCAGCGTGCCGCGCGCCTGGCCGAGCACGTATGCGGTCAGCGCGAAGCTGATCACTCCTGCACCGGCATGCCCGCAAGCGCTCAAATCGAAAACCAGCCCGACCGCGGCCATCTGCGCGATGCGCCAGGGCGAAGGCGCGGTGAGCACGCTCGCCACGATTACCACCAGTGGTAGCATCGTCGGCGCGACGTGGTAGATCGCGACGTACGGTGCAAACACCGTATCTACGATGGCAGCCAGATAAGTGGCTAACAGGATCAGAATGGCGACGGTCAAATCCGTTCCTCCGGCAGGTTTTCAAATGCCGCTGAGAGATTTTCGATCATTCTTGTTCGGACTGCGAAGCCGGCAGGGCGGCCACGCGGGCAGGATTCAACGAGGCGCGCAGTACGACCAGGTGGCTCGGCCGATGGTGCTCGCGCTGGAGGTCAACCCAAAGATCCCAGTGCGGGGCGCCCGGCGCGCGCTCGCAACGGGCGATCGGGCCGTACAAAAGCGGTTGTGTCGTGAGACCTTCGTCGTGGGCCGTGAAAACCAGATCGCCGACGGAAACGTCTTCGCTGGCATTGATCATGCGCACGCGGCACCGGCCATCGCCTGTTCCTTCGAGGATGCCGGTCGGGCCGACGTTTGCTCGGCCGTCGACGAGCTTCACCAGTTGCACGACGTCGCGGTACGAAGCCTGGTCCGCGCCACGAACGACGCAGGTATGCGGCGCGACTTCAAGGACTTTGCCGTAGATGCGCCGCCCGGCGAGCACGAAATCGCCCGCCACGACCTGCACGTCGTGTCCGGCGTCGACGGTCACGGTGCTATCCCTAAGCGCGAGGGCCTCGCGGCGGACACCGCTCGTGCTACCGACGGCGACGATTTCCGACTCGGGAAATAGTCCGCCGGCGCGCCGCCCCAGAACGCGGGCGCGGATCGCCTCGGTCAAAACCAGTGGCGGGGTGGCCGGCAGATGGCTCGCTGCCTCGGACTGCGCCGCGCTCGCCTGGGCGAGCGCTAGCGCGGTTTCCAGTTCCTGATTGCGCGCCCGCAGGCGCGCGGCGTCGGCCGTTAGCCCAGCGACTTCGTCGGCCGTGGCCGTTGCGTGCCGGGCCTGTGCGACAAGCGTTTCCAGGCGGGCGACCAGCCGACCGGCCACGAGCTGCCCCGGCTCGAGCGCGCGGTTGTAAAGCGCGCGCAGCGGTTCCAGGGCGCGGGCGGGCAAGAGCGCCGTGATCAGCCCAGCCGCCAGCGAACCGGCCAGGATCAGCCGCGGGCGCGTAAGCAACGGCTTGGGTCGCTCGGAGGATTCAAACATCATCGTCACTCGACTGCAGCATCTGCTGCCACTCGGCCAGGTCTTCGAGCAAAGTCAGCATGCCGGTGGCGACGATCGTGCGGGCCTCGGGCAGGATCCGCGCCGGCAGTCCGATGCGTTCGGCCAGCAGTACATCAAACTGCCGCAACAGTGCCGCGCCGCCGCAGACCGTGATGCCGTGGTCCACCAGGTCGGCCGCCAGGTCGGGGCTGCAACCGTCGAGCGTCGTCTTGACGCAATCGAGAATGTCGTCGAGTGGGCCCGAGAGCGCCTCGCGCAGCTCGACGCTCGTCAGTTCGAATCGCCGCGGCAGGCCGGTCGTCGCGTCGAGGCCGCGGACTTCGGTGTCGAGTTCCTTGGCCAAAGGTGCGGCGCTACCGATGTCGATCCGCAATTGCTCGGCCGTGGCCAGCCCGATGCGCAGGTTATGTTTGCGGCGCAGATAATCCGCAATCGCCTGGTCCATGCGGTCGCCGCCGACGCGGACCGAGGTAGCGGCGACGACGTCTCCCAGGCTGAGCACGGCCACCTCGGTGGTGCCGCCGCCGAGATCGCAGATCATGCTGGCCACGGGCTCGGTGATCGGCAGTCCGGCGCCGACTGCGGCCGCGATCGCCTCGCTGACCAGAAAAACCTGCCGCGCGCCGGCGCGATGGGCGCTGTTGTACACGGCGCGCTTTTCGACGGGCGTGATCGAGCCCGGCACGGCGACTAATGCCCGTGGCCCGCGCGACCAGGCGCCGCGCTGTGCCTTGCGGAAGAAGTAGCGCAGCATCGCTTCACACAGCTCGAAATCGGTGATGACACCGGCCGACAGCGGCCGCACGACTGAGATCGAGCCCGGCGTGCGGCCGAGCATTTGCTTGGCGAGGTGGCCGACGGCGCGGCCGCCGGCGACGATGCGCGTGGTTCCTTCCTCGACGGCGACGACCGAGGGCTCGTCGAGGACGACGCCTTCGCCCGCTACGCCGATTTGCGTATTGGCGGTGCCGAGATCAATGGCCAGGTCGGAACCTAGCACGCCGAAGAATCGTTCAAGCATCCTTGCCTGTCACGTATTCGAGATCGACTGTTTTTGAGAGACTACGCCGTCCGTTGCGCTGTTAGCTGACACGCGGCTAAATACAAAGCCTGTTAAATGTACGTGGAGGTTCCATTCCACGAGGAGTCGAACTTGTGCGGGAAATTCATCGGCGATTGCTGCGCCGGAGATGCCATCGACAGCCGCACGCTGGCGGCCTTGTAGTCCCAGCCGTAACGCCCCAGCTCCAACACCAGCATGATGATGGCGATGATGATCGCTGTCAGCGACAGGCCCAGAAGCACCGTGTAGATGTCGGGGCGAGGCTTCTGCACCGGAATGCCCGGGCCGCGCTCAGTTGAACCGAGTTGCGACATGGTCGTCCTTCGCGATGGGGCCCTTGCGGAATTGCGGCAGAATCTTGGCGACCGACTTGTCGGGCTGCGTCACCGAGACTTCGATGCGGCCCAAGTAGCGCGAGCCCCGGAAGACTTCCAGCGTATGGCCGCGCTCGAGCCCATCGTCCGAGCCGAGCGAAATCTCGACCAGGCCATCCTTGTTCGCCGCCAGCACCAGTCCGTCGAGCGTCGGCTTCACGTCTTCGGGCGGAAGACGCAAATCGACCTTCAGCCGGGCGGCCGTCGCCTCGTAACGGGCGACCTGGTCGGCCAGCGTCATGGTCTGTGCCTTGAGGCGCTTCAGTTCGCCTTGCGACTGGTTGTAATCGTCGGTGAGCTTGACGAATTCCTTGAACTGTTCGTCGCGCTCGGTCTGGGCCGTGCGAATGTCGCTACGCAAAACGTCCAGCTCCTTGCGCATCGCAGCCAGCGTTTGTTGCGTGGCCTCCATCGTGGCTACGGCTTCGCGCTCGCGCTGCACCAGAGTCGCGTGCTCGTTCACGAGCGCGTCATGCTCGGTGCGCAGCTCCTTGGCCTCGGTCTCGAGCTGAGCCAGTCGGGCCTGGCGCGCCGCGAGTTCGGTCTTGGCGCGTTCTTCCACCGCGGCTTTTTCAGCCGCCAGCCGATCGCGCTCGGCACGCGCTTCGTCACGCTGGATGCGCAGGCCTACGGGCTGGCCGCCAATGGCGTCCTTCTTTTGCCGGTTGACCACCTGTTCCCAATTCTGGTGCGTGGCGTAAACGGCGACCGCAAAGCCCATGAAGACGAAGCTCATCAAGAGGATGAGCACGACGAAGATTTTGCCGACGAGGTTCATCGAAGCAGCCTCAAACGACTCTCTGCTGGACCGTTGTCAGGCACCGCGAGCGTGCCCTGGAAATTCCATCATGTTCTCGGCGGGCGCGAAAGTCGAGCCGGCAACCGAAGAACTGTGCAGGCAAAGAGATAGGATCAAAACGACTAGGATTTCATAATAGCTGGGGGTCTGCGCCCGAGTCAATTACGATTGCCCGAAAAACGGCGATTTAGGAGGGATGGGGAACTCCTCCCGGGGCTAGAATCGCCACAATCGTGCTCTAGCAGCCTGTTGAAGAACTCAACCGGCTGCGACATCGCAGGGATGCGATGGCAAAATATCGACGTAAGTCGTTATTTTGCGAGCCGTGCGAAGCTTTGCTTCGCACTTGGCGAGGTTGAAAAAAGCCACGAGGGCTTTTTTCAACAGGCTGCTAGGTGGTCGCCGAAGAGCTCTTCCGTGCCCGATCGTGAGATCGCCAGATGCCTACTGCGCCTAGGGCTACGCCAAACAGCAGGCAGATTCCGGCGCCCCAATCGCCGAACGCCACGTACGGACTGCGGCGGCTATCGAGCTGGACGTCGTAGGCCAGGACGTCGGTCGCGCGGCGCGGTCCCTGGGCCAGGATCCGGCCATCGGCGTCGATCACGGCCGAGAAGCCGGTATTGGCCGCGATCACCATGGGCTTACGGCATTCGACGGCGCGGAAGACGCCGCACATCAGGTGCATATCCAATTCGCTCGAGCCCCAGAACCAGCCGTCATTGGTCAGGTTCACGAGCAAGTCCGGCTCGGCGTCTTCGGCGCGCAGCTGTTGGACCTGGCCGCGAATGAAATGCGGGAGCAAGGTTTCAAAGCAGATATTCGGCGCGATGCGCACGCCGGCGACCGAAAGCGATTTAGGTCTTGTTCCGCAATCGAGCCCGTCGGCCAGCGGCGTCAACTTGTACAGCCAAGGGATGTACGTGCCCAAGGGGATGTACTCGCCGAACATGATGGGCCGCATCTTGTCGTAGCGATCTTCGACGCGGCCCGCCTTGTCGATGAGGACGGCCGAGTTGTAGCGGTCGACGTTTCGGTCGCCGTAGATGATCGTGTCCATGCCCAAGAGCATGGGCACTTTGTAGCGATCGGCCATGTGCGCTAGTGCCAGGTCGAGATCGTCGATCACGCTCTGCAAGTCGGCTTTCGTCCAGTCGACACCCTCGGGCGGTCGCACGTCGGGCGTGTAGCTGCGCAGCGGCTCGCGGAACATCGTCTCGGGCCAGACGATCAGGTCGAGGTCCCTGTGTTCGCGCACCGCGCGATCCGAGAGGGCCAGGTATTGTTCGTGAATTTTCTCCGCTTGTTTGGGATCGGACTTCATTTCCGAATCGATCGAGCCCTGGATGAGCGCGATCTTCAAACCGGGACGCAAATGCTCGCCGGCCATGCGAAAGTGGCCGTAGGTGAGCGTGGCGGCGAGCATCATGGCGGCCGCCACGAGGGGCCAAAACACGCGCCGCGCGCCGTCGATCGATAGCATCCGTACCAGGCAGGCGGCCACGAACATGATGACGAAACTCACACCATAGCCGCCGGCCAGGTCGCTGATTTGAATCAGTTCGATCCAGCGGTACTGGCTGTGGCCGGGCGTGGCGATATTGATGCCCGTCAACAGGTGCGACTGCGCGAGCTCCAACCCGGCCCAGATCGCAGGGGCCGCGATAAGGATCGAAATGCGCAGCTCGTGAACCGCCACGCGCGATAGCGCCACGAAGACAGGCAAGTAGCAACCGAGATAGCCCGATAGTGCGATCCAGCCGAGGCTCGTCTCGGGATGAGGCAGCCGCAGCCAGTGCAGCGCGCCGAGCCAGAACGCCAGGCCTGCCAGATACAGCGCGGGATAAGGACGGCGCCCTGGCAGCTCGCGGCGGCGAACCAGCGCAAGCCACGGCACCGGCGCGATCCAGGCGAGAGGCCACCAGCCAACCGGCGGTAGCGACAACCAGAGAAGCAAGCTTCCCAACAATCCCCAGCCAAGCGTGATCGCGCTGCGCCGGCGGGCGTCTTGTGCGTCGTGCTCTGGACGCGAGGCGTTCGACGCGCGTCGACTCGTGCCGGGCTTGCGAACGTCGTTTTCGCGCGACTTCACGCTGGGCATGCTTTAAGTTACTTAGATGACACTGCTGTTTCGTTGCGGTGCGTATGTCACGAGCGTGAATCCGAGGCACTGGTGGTCAACCCACCAGGGGCACCCATGCTCGGGCATGGACTTGAGACCTCGGTCACTAGCTCGAAGCGCAAGCGAGGGCCTTTCTGCGTGGCATGCTTTTCGCCCTAGGCGATAAGCATGCTTTTAAACCAATGGCTGTCGGAACTGCGGGTACGACGAACCCCTCGCTGGCGCTTCGGGCTGGTGAAACGCACCGATTCCAGACTACGGCAGCCGGGCGATCTTGCCCAGGTCAGCTTGCGGCGACCGAGGGCGCGAACGCCCCGCTCCTAACGCGAGTCGCCCAGCAGGCGGACCGTCACGCTTTCGCCCGCTTTAACGAGCCGATCGCCGGCGGGCAATGAAACGAGCGCATTGGCCGCGGTCAGCCCACGCAGGTCGGCCGAGCCGTGCCATGTGACGGGGGCGACCCGGGCGATCGCATCATTCCCGACCCGATAAATGGCCGGCAAGAAGGTGTGGCGGTCCCCGCGCTGCTGATAATCAGTTTCCAGCCGCGCGGTCTTCGACTGCCGACCGCCGCCCGTGCGGCCGCAAAGATGGTCAATCGCCGGGCGTACGAACAATTCGGCACAGACAAAGCTGCTGACCGGATTGCCGGGCAGGCCGAAGACCAGGGTCGGGCGGTGGCGGCCGCGTGCCACGCCAAACCACAGAGGCTTGCCCGGCTTGAGGTTTAGCTTGTGGAAGACTTGTTCAACGCCGAGATCGGCGAGCACGCGTGGGACCAGGTCCAGTACGCCGGCCGACACGCCGCCGGACAGGATCAGCATATCGTTTTCCAGTCCGCGGGCGATTTTCTCGCGCAGGTCGGATTCATTGTCGCGCGCGATGGGCAACACCACCGGATCGCCACCGTCTGCGCGCACGGCCGACGCGAGTAATAGTCCGTTCGAGTTGCGTATCTGTCCGGCCGCAGGTGTTTCATGCGGTTCGATCAGCTCGTTACCGGTCGGCAGGATGGCAACGGTCGGCCGGGACGCGACCTGTATGCGTACGCGGCCCACTTCGGCCAACAGGCCGATCTCGGCAGCGCGCAATTGCGTGCCGGCGCGCAGCACAGTGTCGCCCGCGCGCAGCGATGTGCCGCGACGCAGGATATTTCGCCCGGCGCGTACGCCGGCGTCGCGGATGACCACGCGCCCCAGCGACGTTGCACCCTGCGGCTGCGATTCATGCGGCCGGTGCTCGGTGCGTTCGACCATGACCACGGCGTCGGCGCCCGGCGGCATGGGGGCGCCGGTCATGATGCGCGTGGCCGTGCCGCGTTCCACGGCAACGGTCGGCACGTCGCCAGCGACGACTTCTTCGAGGATCACGAGCGAGGCCTCGCCCGAAGCCAGATCCTCGGCGATTATGGCGTAGCCATCGACGACCGATTTGTCGTAAGGGGGCGAATCGAGATCGCTGGCCACGTCTTCGGCCAGGATCGCGCCATCGGCTTCGGCCAGCGCTATTTCGCGTCGTGGCAGTGTTACGCATTGCGCGAGAACGAGTGCCAGGGCTTCGTCGACCGAAAGCATGTGTTTTCTATGGCCGGCCTCTGTGAGGCCGGGATTTCACGGTGTCGCGGGCCACGGAACATTTTTCGCATGGCGTCGCCTGGGTGGCCCTGACAACTCATTGTCAGGGCGCCGTAGGCGCTTCAGCATAAACCAGGTCAAGGTTCTTGCTGCTTCGCAGCACGGACAAGCAAGTTGTCCGTGCCACCCGGGAGACTTACTTGCCGCGTGCCACGGTAGCTACCGGCCGACGAATCGCCAAAAACGCGCGCAGCATGTCGCTGCCACGCGGCGTCAGAAAACTTTCGGGATGGAACTGCAATCCGTGTAGCGGGTAGCTGCGGTGGCGGATGCCCATAATTTCTTTTTCGCCGTCGGGACCATCGCACCAGGCACACATCTCGAATTCGTCGGAGAGCGTGCCGGGGCGAATCACCAGGCTGTGATAGCGCGTGGCCTGAAAGGGATTCTCCAGACCCGCGAACAAGCCGCGATCGTCGTGGTACACGAGGTCCGTCTTGCCGTGCATCAGGCGGCGGGCGCGGACGATCTCGGCGCCGAATGCCTGGCCGATCGATTGATGCCCGAGACACACGCCGAGCGTGGGGATTTCCGACGCGAAGCGTTGAATGCACTCGACCGAGATGCCAGCCTCGCTGGGCGTGCACGGGCCGGGCGAAACGATCAAATGCGACGGAGCGAGGGCCGCGATCTCGTCGAGCGTGATCTGGTCGTTGCGGCGCACCTCAAGCGCCAGCGACGGGTCGATCTCGCCCAGCCGCTGCACGAGATTGTACGTGAACGAGTCGTAGTTATCGATCAACAGGATCATACAAATCGGCTCAGGAGGGGGGACAGCTCTGCCTGTCGCCGGGTTCGTGCCTTGGGCGCCTCACGCTGCCAAATTGTCCGGCTGTCGAGTGCTGCCCGCGATCGAATTGGCAGTGGCCCGCCTGTCTGCGTTGTCCCAAGTTTACCACACGGCCGCAGCCCTGGCAGGATGACGCAATCGGGCGAGCGTAGCTGTCTTCTGTAGCCGGCCCTCTGTGAGGCCGGAATCGTAGGGTGCGCTATGCGCACCACAAACGAAGTTCTCGCGGCACGGTGCCCACAGGGCACCCTACAGATCCCCGTTATAGCAATCTTGTTGCGGTACTCTGCTTGCAGATTTGTCATCTGTCCGCGAGGCGCACGCGTTTGACAGTCCTCGCCCCTTGCGGCATTCTAGGCCTGGGCTGACACCGTTCTTGTTGTGCCGATTGGATCTCGAGCGCCCCATGCCAAGACGAAGGATTAATCGGTTGTGGGGGGCTGCATTGTGGGGGGCACTGCCGGCGATCATCATCGCTGTCCTGGTCACGGTTGCCGGCGCTGAAGAAGCCGTGCCAATGGCCGCGGACATGACCTCCGCGGCCGCCGAACATGCCCGCCCAGCGCTCGACTACTGGTCGATGCTGTTTGTCTTCGTGCTCGCCACGTTTGTGGGCTTGGGCGTGATTCGCCGCGTATCGCGGCTTCTGTATACGCCGCTCATGTCGCTGACGAACGCCATCTCGGCGATCGCGGTGGTCGGCTCGATCATCGTTACCGGCTCCAATTATCCGGCGCCGATTCGCTTGCTGGGCGCGATCGCGCTTTTTGCCTCGATGACGAACATCGTCAGCGGATTCTTGATCACCGACCGCATGCTGAAGATGTTCAAGCACAGCCAGCCCGGCGGCGGAGAATCGACATGATTCACTCCGCCGTCCAGCTTGCCTACGTCATCGCCACGGCACTGTTCGTGTTGTCGTTGCATTGGATGAACGATCCGAAGACGGCCCGGCGCGGCGTCCAGGTCGGCGTGGCCGGCATGGTGCTGGCCGTGCTGTTCACGTGGATCGAAGTGGCCGCGGCGTTCGGACAACTAGAACATCAACTGTGGATCATGGGCGCGATCGCGGCCGGCTTCGCCGTGGGCGTGCCGCTCTCGCGTGTCCCATTGACGGCTGTGCCGCAACGCACGGCGCTCTCGCACGCCTTCGGCGGACTGGCAACCGGTTTGGTCGGAACGGCCGAATATTTTGTTATGCGCGGCGAAGGTTTAGAACGCCTGACCGGTTTTCGCATGGCGGCGCTTGTGGCCGAGGTGATTCTCGGCTTTATCACGTTCACCGGCAGTTTGATGGCGGCCGGCAAGCTGCAAGAGTTGAAGTGGATTCCGCAGCGGCCGGTTACTTATCCATTTCAAAACTTCGGAAATATCGGCGTGCTCGCGCTGGCGGCATTATTGGGCCTGGCGCTCGTGCTCTATCCGGCCGAGGCGTGGTCGTCGGCCGCGTTTCTGACCGTGGCGGCGCTGTCATTAGCCTTCGGCGTGCTGCTGATTATTCCGATCGGCGGCGCCGACATGCCGACCGTGATCTCGATTCTCAATTCCTACGCCGGGCTGTCGGCCGTGGCGATGGGCTTCGTGCTGGATAACAAACTGTTGATCACCGCCGGCGCACTCGACGGCTCGAGCGGCCTGATCCTGTCGATCATCATGTGCCGGGCGATGAACCGGTCGTTCTTCAACGTCCTCTTCGGCGCGTTTGGCCAGGTGCAGGCGGCCGTGGCCAGCGGCGAACAACAAGCCTACAAGAGCGAATCGATCGAAGGGGCGGCGCAGATTTTGGAAATGGCCCGCAACGTGGTGATCGTGCCCGGCTATGGCATGGCCGTCGCGCAGGCGCATCACAAGGTGCGCGAGCTGTACGACTATCTGAAGAAACAAGGGGCGACCGTCAAGTTCGCCATCCATCCCGTGGCCGGACGCATGCCGGGACATATGAATGTGCTACTGGCCGAGGCCGAGATTCCGTACAACGATCTGGCCGAGATGGACGAAGTGAACGCCGAGATGCCGCAGGTCGACGTGGCGCTGGTAATCGGGGCCAACGACATCGTGAACCCGGCCGCCCGGCACGACAAGAAAAGCCCCATCTATGGCATGCCGATCATCGACGCGGACAAGGCGCGGACAGTGTTCGCCATCAAACGCAGCAAAAACCCAGGCTTCGCGGGCATCGACAACGAGCTGTACTACGGCGATGCGACGTGGATGCTCTTTGGCGACGCCAAGGGCGTGGTCGGCGACCTGGTGAAGGCGCTCGCCGGCGATTCGGGGATTCACTAAGCGGCTTTGCCTCAGTTGCCGCTATCTGGTTCGGCTTGCATCCGCGCGAGTGGCGGGCCTTCGAGCTTGATTGGCGGCAGAATGTTTTCCCCTTCGCCCACGATGACGGTCAGCAAAGGCTTTTCGGGATCGGCATACCGTCCCCGAAAGACGTCGGGGGAGGCGCGTGAAGCGCGATAGATCAGCGTCACCGCATAGTCACCCGGAACCGCCCCATCTCGTTCACTGTAGCTGTTCGGTGCAAACGTTCCGTCGGAGTCGACAATGGCGATCGGTCGGACTGCCCGCCAATCGTGCGTGTCTACGGGCATGGGCCAAAAAGTGACGGTCGCCCCCTGCAACGGTTGTCCGTTGTAGGTGACGCTTCCTTTGACAACGTGCCGCGTCGGAAGCCTTTGCTCTGCGCGTGAACAGCCGAACGCGACAAGCGCCGGCACGAGCATCAGACATACGATTCGCATGTCGATCATGTTTCGCGAATACGGACGGTAAGTCCGAAACTATAAGTCACCGTCGAGAACATTGTCACCCGACGCGCGACTGACGATGGCAAGTAGAACCTGTGGCGAAATCGTTGCCTGTATGAATCGTACCGACCCGTCCAGGAACAGCGCGTTCATGCCTGAGGGGTGGAACGCGTAGAACCCGCCGACATTATATTGCGTTCCGATATTGGCGCAATTGATCGTGCACGGGCCGTTCGCTTGCATGGACGTACCCGTCGTGTCGAAGGTGGTCAGCCAGAAGGAAGTAGTCCCTCCCCAGGGCCCGTACCAGGCATAGGTCTTGGAAAACGGAATCGTGGGATTCTGCCTACTCCCCAAAACCCAACGGTCTGGCATGCCTGCGCGCTCGGCATAAGCGATCGTGTGTGATGCGCCGTCGAGAACCATGGGAAGCGTGACGCGTGTGTGCTGCGTAAAGTCGGCCGAATAGTGTTCAAAGGCTCCGATGCCGGCAGGATCCTGAGGCGGTCCGACGTCGAAATACATCGCGCGAACGCAGGCATAATCGCTCATGGCGGCGTTCCACGGTGGCCGCGCATTGCCGGCATACGTAAGAGTGACATTGGCAGCAACCGTACGATCGGTCTCGGGTGTCGAGGGGCACTGCACGACAGACAACTGCTGACCTACAACCGTATCGTTCGCGGTTTCGTCGCAGTTCACACGCACGTTGTATTGGCCGGCGAGCGCGCCTTGCTCAAAAAACGGCAAAAGATAGGGCATATGGCCCATCAGGCTCGTCGAACCGGGGACGACTCCCGGGTTGTAGAACGTCAGGACCAATTCGCGCTGCGTCCCTTCGTGTTCCAGAATTGCCAGGCCGATTTGCTTCAAATTATTCTGACAATGCGCTCGTCGCGCCGCCTCGCGCGCGGCCTGCACCGCCGGCAATAGCAGGGCAATCAAGAGGCCGATGATAGCGATTACGACCAGCAACTCGACGAGGGTCAAACCGTTGCGCTTTCGTCGATGCATAACGTCAGTCCTCAACGTCCAATAGTTCGATGGACTCGCGTGGCGCTTCGGATCCTGGCGTTACGCAACTGTCGTCGCGCAAGGTGCCACGGTTGTGCGGCACTTCCTGGCGAGAAAAAACACGCCCAACCCTCCGACTGCGAGCAGGGGTAAACTGCCCGGCTCGGGCACGATCGCGGCGATTTCCGTGGCGCTTAGCGCGCCGTCATAGATGCGAATGAAATCGATGCGGCCGTCGCCGAACTCGTAATCGGCGCGGTGCGGATTTGCGGGGTCGGGGTCGAAGGTGAACAGATCGTCCTGGTAGAACCGCATCGTGTTGTCTCCGTGATCGAAGACTGCGTCTCCTGCCGCATCATTGAAGCTAAAGAGCAATGTGGCCCCGGAGTACGCCTTGAATTCGCCAGTTGCATCGCGCGTGACGACTAGATCGAACCATTGATTTTGGGTAATGACCGGCGTCGGCGACGAGCCGCCCGAATCGCCATAGAAGACGAGCGACGATTTGCCGCTGCCGGCGGTGGCTTCGTAGGCGTACAGCCCGTTGTCGTAATAGACGTTCGACGTATAGCCCTTGCCCGGGTCGATGTCGTCGTAGCCACCATCCTTGAAGTCGAGCAGTTTGATGTATCCCCGATCGTACGGCTGCGAGCGCAGTTCCTGCATGTCGAGCCGCATGTAAATCGTGTAGGCGCCGGGATCTGTCAGGCCCGGTGAGTTGAGTGTCAATCCGTTGTTGTTATTGTTCAGCTGAACGGCGGGGATCGTGGGCGTCAGTTGGTGATAGGTCGCGGTCATCGTGCCCCCTTCCGGCGTAATCGCGGGTCCGCCTAGTGAGTCGAGGTAGTTGCCGTTCAATTCGTAGTCATGCAACAAGGGTGCCGCGATCGCCGCCGTCGAGACATAGCCGATCACGGCCAGCGCGACGGCAACTCTGTTGAACTTTGATATATCAATAAACTTCATACCCAGCTTTCAAAAGAGGCTATGGTCAATTGACCGAGGGACGGAGTGCAACCGCGCACCGCACATGGGTGCAGAATGAGGTTGCGAACGAAAGTCCTAAGAGGGCGCTGGACCAGCTTCGTTCAAGGACGAACTGTGCTGGTCAGCGATGAGAGACTTTCAACTGCAATAGCGATTCCGGCAGTGTCTGTACTTGGCCGAACGGGCCCGAAGGAACGGGTCGAATTATCGGAATGCTATCGAGCCTCGTCAATCGCGTCGAACGACGATTGTGAGTTTCACCGCGAGCCATTGACATTTCGGCGCGATCGCGACGAAAAGATCATCACGCGTGGCGAAAAACTCGCCAGGCAACATTGAGGACTAACCGGCGAAATTGTAGATCACCGCTTGAATCGTGTTTTTCGACTAGACTTCGCGCGGCGGCAATTCTGGCTCGCGTTCGACTTCCTCGTCGGGCACCACGCCGATGGGCAGCGAGACCATGCCTCGCGTGCCGCGTTGTCCGACCATCCGCGACCATCGCTCAGCCGTCACGCACAATTCTAAATCGTGTAGTGGACCAATCGTAAACACCTCGGGTAGCGGATCAGGCAAGTCGGCACGGGCGACAAAGTGGATCATGCTCGCCGCTTCGGACCAGTAACCGAAGCAGCGCGTGCCGCATGATCCACACTGCCATCCCGAAAAGTCCAGGCCACGAATGGCTACGTTAGGCGCGCCGGAGGGTCCGAGCAGTTCGAAATAGCGCTTTCGCGACCGCTTGTTGCGTTCGACAGGCTGGAACGTCAGATGGCGATGTTCCTCTCCGGAGAGCATCATGAGAAAGTCTTCGGAGAACACCCGTAGCCTTGCCCCCTGGAACCATAACGAACCTGCATCGTTTCGGGCGTACGTCAGATGAAGTGGCCGTTGATTGCGGGGTCCTTGCGGGGTTCCGCATGTTCGACAACAAGGCGCTTTGAAAAAACCGTCGTACCATGATTCACGGACTTCGCGCTCTTCGGGCGGCTCGAAAGGAATCCGTTTCGGCTCGTCGGTCTCGTAGCCGTCGTTACTTCCGAGCGCGACGATGGCAGGTTGGCTGTAGCGTCGATCGAAGTCTGATTCCGGCAGTGGCGGAACGAACTCCAGAACGGCGTGATACGCCCCGCCGCGTTTTATGATCACCTCGAGAAACGTCTCGATCGCGGCATCGGAAGTCGGACCGCTGGCGCGCACGTCGGGCCGCGACTTGATCCAAACTTCGAAGCCCTCCTCAGTTTGGGACCAACTGCAAATGTAAACCGCTTCTTCGGGTGCCATGTCTCACTCTTCAGCGCCGTGCTCGCGCAGGTATTTATCAGCGCGGTAGTACCAGTTTCCGACGACGCCGTGTCCTTCGTTGTCGCGGGCCTTGATGTCAGCGCCGGCGGCGAGCAACAGCTTCACGCAGTCGAGCGAAGCCTTAGCCGCATGATGCAGCGGCGTCTTCCCTTTGTGGTCGCGAGCGTGCGGGTCGGCACCGTGTTCCAGAAGAAGCTTCACAACGCGCGGATAGCCGTAGTGTGCGGCACACGTCAGTAGCGTCCAGCCGCGGTCGTTACGCTCTTCGATCGCTCTGCCTTTGGACAAAAATCGGCGGACCGCATCGCTGTCATTTTGTTCAATGGCTTGGTAGACGTCTGTGGTTTCCGTGGGGAGTGCAACATCTGGTGTGAGCATTCTAAGAAAACCATGGAACGTGTCTGCAACCCAGTACATGCTCTGTTCTTCTTCAGAGATCCAGAAGGCCGAACTGTTCCAATACCAGACGCCAGCGAATTCCCTGGGACTATGAAACTTCAGAACCACAAGGTCCTGAGACGGGCCATCGGCAATCGCCAAGTAGTTTTCCGGTAGCCGGTCTCGAAACATTTTGGAATACGCGCCAAGGCCGTTCACACCATTGCCCGGTTCGCCAAAAAACCCCGGAAGCGCGCCGCCGCTGACGAATGTCGTGGGATGGGGCATGTCGAAGTGCGCCCAAGGCTCAAGGCGGCCGCCATTGAATGCTAACAGGAAGTCTACGTAATCGGCCGGCAGAAGAACCCCTAGGACAAGTTCCAGTTCTTCGATAGCCAGGCGATCAAGCGGCGGCTCCTCAGAATCGTGCAAGAACCCAAGAATGGGGAAGTTCTGCACGAGGTTTTCGCGACGATCATATTCCATTTTGGCCAAATATGATTGGCGGCGTTGGTGCCTGTGGCGGATTCTGTTTCTGTGACGCGCGCTCTAAGTCTGCTTTCAATTCCTTTTTTGCTTCAGCCGCCTTAGAACGTGTCTTCAAATGTATTTGTGTCGGGTCAGGGGGCGTGACATGAGGTTGATCATGGCGATGTAGATCATGGCCTCGCTGGTTTCGGTGTTGCGTTCGTAGTCGCGGGCGTGGCGGCGGTAGCGGACGAGCCA
>DASZWQ010000110.1 GCA_035546535.1 Pirellulales bacterium
TTGGCCGGCCTCGATAGTCACGCGCTGACCGAGATGCGCCGCAATATCGGCTTCATCTTTCAAGCGCACAACTTGTTCGAGTCGCTGACCGCGCGGCAGAACGTGCGCATGGCACTAGAACTGAATTCCGTTCCGCGTGAAGAGGCCGATGCCCGCGCCGCCGAGCTTTTGGAATTGTTGGGACTAGGAAAACGGCTCGATTACAAGCCCGAGTCTCTTTCTGGTGGCCAGCGACAGCGGGTGGCGATCGCCCGGGCTTTGGCGAACCGTCCGCAGTTGATCCTGGCCGACGAGCCCACGGCGGCACTCGACAAACAATCGGGCCGCGACGTAGTCGATCTGCTGAAGCGCATCGCCAAGGAGGAATTGGCGACGATCCTGATCGTGACGCACGACAACCGCATTCTCGACGTGGCCGACCGCATCGTGAACATGGTCGACGGCCACGTCATTTCGGACGTGGTGGTGAACGAAGCGGCCATGATCTGCGAATTCCTGCGCAAGAGCGAAGTCTTTTCCGCGCTCGACGCCCGGACGCTCTCCGACGTGGCGAACAAGATGCGCCTCGAAACACATCCGGCGGGCACGGTGCTGGTGCGGCAAGGCGATCCGGGCGACAAGTTCTATCTGATACGCACGGGCGCGGCCGTGGTGAGCGTGCAAGACCACGGCCACACGCGCGACCTGGCCACGCTGCGCGAGGGAGATTTCTTCGGCGAGGCCGCGCTGATCCGTGGCGAGCCGCGCAACGCCACGGTCACGGCCACCGAGGAAGTCGCCCTGTGTACGCTCGGCAAGGAAGCCTTTCGCGAAGTGCTCGAATCGAGCGCGACGTTCAAAGAGCAACTGCTGCGAATCCTGTTCGCGCGACAGTAAGGCAAGCCGGCTCTAGCCACCGAGCACACCGAGACCACAGAAGAAGATTTCTCGGGAGCGAGCTCACGCGATGAGGTGTGGACGCAAGCACCGACGCATCGCCCTTCTTCCGCTACTCCTCTCGGCGCCCTCGGAGAGCTCTGTGGCAAATCTCTTCGACGCGCTCGCGAGGCAATCAACCGCAGGCGTGCTTAATGTCGTACCATGCCTTCGCCGGACTTGGGATGGCCGTTCTCGACGTGCGGCTCGGCGTGTGAATTGACGTGCGGTTCGGCCACCAGCGGCGCCCCGCCCACCCGGCCGTACAGCAGCTCCTCCTGGCAACGGTGCCGCGGCGCGTCGGGCGCGCGCTCGGCGCGATAATGTGAGCCATCGGCGCACAGGATTCTCGCTTTGACGTTATCGCGCAAATAGGCGGGAATGATCTCTTCAAGAATGCGCTCCCGCGCCTTGGGAGCCTCGATCGGGAACATCACTTCCACGCGGCGATAGAAGTTCCGCGGCATCCAGTCGGCGCTGGCCAGAAAGATTTGGGCTTCTTCATCCGGGCTGAAGACATACACCCGGCTGTGTTCCAGGAACCGGTCGACGATGCTCCGCACGCGGATATTTTCCGAAATGCCGGGCATGCCCGGTCTCAGGCAGCAGATGCCGCGCACGACCAGGTCGATGGGAACCCCGGCCTGGCTGGCGCGGTACATCGCCTCGATCACGCGATAATCGACCAAGGCATTAAGCTTCGCAAAGATTCGCGACGGTCGACCAGCCTGAGCCCTCCGCGTCTGCTCATCGATCAGCTCGATCGTCCGCCGGTGCAAGTCGCCGGGGGCGACCACCAGCTTGCGCCAATGGTGCCCCTGCGAGTAGCCGGTAAGCAAGTTGAACAGGGCCGAGGCGTCGGCCGCGATATCCTCGTCGGCCGTGAACAGCCCCAGGTCGGTATAGAGCACGGCCGTGGCCGGGTTGTAATTGCCGGTGCCCAGGTGGACGTAGCGGCGGACGACGTTCCCTTCCTGCCGTACGACCAGCGACAGTTTGCAATGCGTCTTCAGGTCGAGGAAGCCGAACACGACGTGGACGCCGGCCCGTTCGAGCTGCCGCGCCCAACTGACGTTGTTGGCTTCGTCGAAGCGAGCTTTCAGCTCGACGAGCGCCGTGACGTGCTTGCCGTTCTCGGCCGCCGCGATGAGGGCCCGCGTGACGGGCGAATCGCCGCTCGTGCGATAAAGCGTCTGCTTGATGGCCAGCACGTTCGGATCGACCGCGGCACGGCTGACGAATTCCACGACCGGCTCGAACGAATCGAACGGATGGTGGACCAGCATATCCTGCCGGCGGATCGACGCGAAAAGATCCTCGTTGCCACGGCGGCCGCGCGGCGGGCGCGGCGTAAAAGGCACGTCGCGCAAGTGCTCGCGCCCCGGCACCTTGATCAATTCGGTCATCGCCGTCAGATCCAAAGGCCCCGGAATGCGGTACAGCTCGCTGTACGAGTCGGCCGTGCCATCCCCCTCTTTGATCTCCTCGGGCTCGACGATCATGCGAATCAACGCTTCGCTCACGTCCGCCGCCACTTCCAGCCGCACCGCCTGGCCGCGTTGCCGTTCGCGCAAGCGCTTCTCGATCAGCCGGAGCATGTCGTCCGACTCCTGCTCGAGCAGCTCCACGTCGCTGTCACGCGTGATGCGGAACGTCGTGCTCGACAGCACGTCGAAGCCGCCGAACAAATCCGGCAGCCGCGCCGTGATTGCATCTTCGAGCAGAATGAATTGCAGGTCGTCCCCCTGCCCCAGCGGCACCAGCCGCGGCAAAACTTGCGGCAATTGCACGACGGCGAACAAGTGCGCCGGGCCTAGCCCCGTGCGCCGATCGAGGATCGCCGCCAGATACAACGACCGATTGTGGTAGCGGGGGCTGGGGTGGGCCGGGTCGACGGCCATCGGCGTGAGAATCGGAAAGGCCCGTTCGGCGAAGAACCGGTCGACCACCGCGCGCTGCTCGTCGTTCAGTTCCTCATGCTTGAGCAAGCGAAAGCCCTGCTCGGCCAGCGCGGGCCGCACCGATTCGTTCCAGCAGCGATATTGCGCCGCGACCAGCTCCTGCGTGCGGATCGCAATCCGCTGCAATTGCGAAAGAGGCCGCAGCCCGTCGGGCGAATAATCTTGCGGAGCCAGATCGCCGAACGCCTGTTCGCGCAGACCCGCCACGCGGATCATGAAGAACTCGTCGAGGTTCGAGCTGAAGATCGACAGAAACTTGACGCGCTCGAAGAGCGGATTCGTCTCGTCCTCGGCCTCTTCCAGCACGCGCGCGTTGAACTCCAGCCAGCTCAATTCGCGGTTGATGAAATGCTCGGACAGGAATGATTGATCGCTCACGAGATCCTCGGGCAATTTGGCGCTAACGGGCTCCCTAACCAACCCTAGATTTCGGCCCCGGTCACGGTCCCGTAAGGGCTCGCGCCGGCGCGAGATCAGGGGCTTTTCGGGCCGCTGCAACCCGCACAGGCGGATTCCGACCACCCGTTCCATCTTACCGCCTGAGCGTCGGCAGGTATATTGAAGGTTCTGCCCTATCGAGACGTCCAGCCTGTTTCCCGCCGCCCGCCAGAGCCGCCGCATGTCGTTTGATTCCGCTGCGACCCCGCGCTTCGACTCCTCGGATGATTGGCCGCAGCGTGTCGCGCGCTACGCGGGCCTGGCGTGCTTGTTGGAAGTGACGGCGCCCAAGCCGGGCAACGTTCATCGCGGCGCGGATTTCGAGGGACTGACATTTCTGGATTTCGCCACCAGCGCATTGGTGATCGGGCCCGCCATGGCCCGTGCCGCGGCCGGTGCGCGACTGGGGCTGAGCGTGCGCGACTGCGTTGCGGCCACGCGCGCGGCGGTGGCCACGAACACGAACTTGGGCTCGGTACTGTTGCTGGTGCCGCTGGCCATGGCCCCGCGCCATGAGTCGCTGCCAGCGGGCGTCAAACGCGTGCTCGCCCAGCTCGACGCCGAAGACGCGCGGCTGGTTTACGAAGCGATCCGTCTCGCACAACCGGGCGGGATGGGGCGCGTCGAAGAGGCCGATGTCACCGGGCCGGCCCCCTCCGATTTGCTGCATGCCATGCGCCTGGCGGCCGATCGCGACCTGGTGGCGCGGCAGTACGTGAACGATTTTGCCGACGTGTTCGACGTCGTGGTGCCCGCGATTCGCGCCGGGGTCGAGGCCGACTGGCCGCTGGCCGACACGATCGTCCATGCGCACCTGACGACGATGGCCCGGCATCCCGATAGTTTGATCGCGCGCAAATGCGGCGCGCCGGTCGCCGCACAAGCGGCCCACATGGCCGAGCAAGTCCTACAGGCCGGCCGGCCCGGAGAGCAGGCCTACCACGAGGCGGCGTCGGATTTCGATTTCTGGCTCCGCGCGGATGGTCACCGCCGCAACCCGGGCACCACGGCCGACCTGGTAACGGGCGGTTTGTTCGTGGCGCTGCGCGATGCGATAATCGAGCCGCCGCTGCGGTTTTATGCCTCGTAGCGAACTTTTGCCGTCTGATACCTCGCAGGTGCCAAGCGCCGTGACCGAGAAATACCACGTCCGGATCGTCAAGGAAGCGTTGGTCTTCAGCGCCGCGCACTTCATCACGTTTGCCGGCAATATCTGCGAGCGGCTGCACGGCCACAACTACAAAGTGGCCGCCGAGGTTCATGGGCCGCTCGACGAAAACCAATACGTCGTCGACTTCATCGCCGTGCGCGACGCTCTGCAAAAGATCGTCGCCGAGCTTGATCACCATATGTTGCTGCCGACCGATCATCCGCAAATCAAGGTCACGGCCGGTGAGCAGCAGGTCGAGGTGACTTTCGAGGATCGTCGCTGGAGCTTTCCGCGCCAGGATTGCATCCTGCTGCCGGTGGCCAACACCACGGCCGAACTCCTGGCTCGGTTCATCGGCCGGCGCTTGCAGGCCGATCTTTTCGCGCGCACCGGCGCGCGCCCCCAGAAGCTCCTGGTGGCCGTTGACGAATGCGAGGGGCAATGGGGCGTGTGGGAATCGGATGAGACTTGCTGACAAAGGGAACACAATGCTCGATCGCAGGGATTTTCTCGGCGCGCTGGGAACCGGCTTTCTGGGGGCAACCTTCGCAGGCGCCGCCGGAGCAGGAGAGCCTGCATCAAACAAGAAAAAGCTGGCGATCGTCACCACCGAGTGGCGTTATCACTCGCACGCCTGGCACATGGGCGAACGCTTCCTCGTCGGCTATCCGCACAACGGGCGCTGGCACATGCCGCCGTTCGAGGTCGTCTCGGCCTATGTCGATCAATTTCCGGAAAACGATCTGAGCCGCCAGCGGGCCGCCGAGTTCGGCTTCAAAATCTATCCGACGATCGCCGAAGCCGTGCGCGCCGGCGGCAACAAGCTGGCCGTCGACGCGGTGCTCGTCATCGGCGAGCACGGCAACTATCCCGATAACGAGCTGGGGCAGAAGAAATACCCGCGCTACGAATTCTTCAAGCAGGTGACCGACGTGTTTCGGGCCGACGGCCGATCGGTCCCCATGTTCAACGACAAGCACTTGTCGTGGAAATGGGAATGGGCCAAGGAGATGGTCGATACGTCGCGGTCGTTGGGCTTTCCGCTCGCAGCCGGTTCGTCGCTCCCCGTGACCTGGCGCATGCCCTCGATCGACATGCCCTACGACGCCGAAGTCGAAGAGGTCATGTGCCTGGCGATCGGCGGGCTGGACAGCTACGATTTTCACGCGCTCGAAGTGATTCAATGCATGGCCGAACGGCGCCGCGGCGGCGAGACGGGCGTCGTCGCCATGCAAGGCCTGCGCGGCGACGCCGTCTGGAAAGCGCTCGATGCCGGCAGTTGGCCGTCGGGCGGCTGGGATCCGAATCTTTTTGCCGCCTGCCTCAGTCGCACACAGACGTTGGCCCAGCCCGAGACGTTCAGCGATCGTTACCCCACCGTCGCGCAGATGCGCGAGTGGGTGAAAGACCCCGCCTGCTACCGCTTCGAATATGCCGACGGATTGAAGGCCACGATGCTGATCATGAACGGCCTGGTCAGCGATTTCACCTTCGCGGCCCGATTGAAAGACAAGCCTGAGCCGCTATCGACGCTCTTCTATCTGCCGCCGAATCCGAACGTCACTTACTCGGCCGAACTCATGTCGAAAGCCGAAGAGACATTCCTCACCGGCAAAACGCCTTATCCGATCGAGCGGACTTTGTTAACGTCCGGCCTCGTGGCGGCGGGCATGCTATCGTTGGGTACGGGTCAGAAGCGGATCGAAACGCCGCACCTGGCCGTTCGCTACCAGGCGCCGCGCGAATCGACTTTTGCGCAGCGCTAGACGCATCGCCGCTTGCCAGCCATGACCACCGACTACAACACGATTTCGCGCCAGTATCAGCTTTCGAAGCTGCAACCGTGGCGGGCCCATATCGAAGCGCATTCGCTTCTGGGGCTGGTCGGTGATCTCGCCGGTCAATCGGTGCTGGACGTCGCCTGCGGCGAGGGCTTTTATACCCGGCTGCTCAAGGAGCAAGGCGCGAGCGCGGCGATGGGCGTCGACCTGTCGGAGCGGATGATCGACCTGGCCCGGGCGCAAGAGGCCGCGGAGCCGCGCGGGATTCGCTACGAAGTCGCCGACGCGGCGGCCATGCAGCTCGATTCGCAATTCGACGTGGTTGTAGCGGCGTACTTGCTCAATTACGCGCATAACCGCCAGGAGCTCGCGGCCATGTGCCGGGGTCTGGCCCGATCGCTACGGCCAGGCGGGCGCTTCGTCACGGTGAATTCCAGCCCGTTGCTCGACTTTCGCCAGGCACCGTCGTTTCGTAAGTACGGGTTCGAAACCAGCATGGCCGACGGGGCCGCCGAGGGCGCGCCGATTACCTGGACGTTTCACCTGGCGGACGGATCGTTCTCGATCGAGAACTATTTTCTCAATCGCGAGATCCATGAAGAGGCGTTGCAGGAGGCCGGCTTCCGCGAGGTACGCTGGCACGCGCCGCACCTCGACCCGGCCGGCGCCGAGCGCTTTGGTGCCGACTTCTGGGACGACTTCATGTCTCACTCGCCGATCGCGCTCATTGAGTGCGTGAAGTAGACGGCGGATTCTCGTGCGTGGCGTTCTTCGTCCACCTGCTCCCCGCGAATGGTTGTTTGGCGATGCGCGGTGCGAGTGCTAGACTGGCGGCCGTCATGACCCGCCCACGTCTCTCACCAGGATACGCGCCATGCCCTGCCCCGCTCGCGTTTCGAAGGTTCTGCTCCTGTCGCTCGCCGTCGTCGTCTTCATGAATAGTGCAACCAACTCGATCGCTAACGCTGCTGAGGACAACGATGCCGATAAGATGCTCGTATTTGTCGGCACGTACACCAGCGGCCCGGACGAAGGCGTCTACACCTGCGAGCTCGATACGAAGACGGGGGCTTTGAAAAAGCTCGCGGCCAGCGGCAACGTGAAGGGACCATCCTTTGTCGCGATCCATCCGAACCACAAGTTCCTGTACGCGGTGAGCGAAGTCGCCGATTACAAGGACTCGAACACAGGCGCCGTCACGTCGTTCGCCCTCGATCCCGCCACCGGCAAGCTGACACCGCTTAATCATCAATCGTCGACGAGCGCCGGCCCCTGTCACCTGGTGGTCGATCGGCAAGGCAAGAACGTGCTGGTGGCGAACTACGGCGGCGGCACGGCGGCCGTGCTACCGATCGGGGCCGACGGGAAGCTCGCGCCGGCATCCAGCACCGCGCGTCTCACAGGTTCGAGCGTGAACAAGAGCCGGCAGGAGGCGCCGCACGCCCATTCGATTAATCTCGACGCGGCGAATCATTTCGCCTTTGTCGCCGATCTTGGCACCGACAAGGTGATGGTCTATCGGTTTGACCCGGCCAAGGGGACGATCACGCCGAACGATCCGCCGTCGGTGGCCGTCGAGCCCGGCTCCGGCCCGCGACATTTCACGTTTCACCCGAGCGGCAATTTCGCCTACGTGATCAACGAAATGGCCTCGACGATCACGGCCCTGGCGTACGACGCGGTGCGCGGCACCTTGAAGCCCATCGGTACCGTCTCCACGCTGCCCAAGGACTTCAAAGGTGAAAACACCACGGCCGAAGTGCGTGCCCATCCGTCGGGCAAGTTCGTCTACGGATCGAACCGTGGGCATGACAGCATCGCCATGTTCGCGGTCGATCCCGCGAAGGGGACCCTGACCCCGATCGGCCATCAAGTGACGGGCGGCAAGACGCCGCGCAATTTCAACATCGATCCGGACGGAAAGTTCCTGCTGGCCGCCAATCAGGACTCGGACACGATCACCGTCTTCAAGGTCGACCCGCAAACCGGCAAGCTGGAACCGACCGCGCACTCGATCGACATCCCGAAGCCGGTGTGCATCCGGTTCTTGAAGAAAGGATAACGGACAGAAAATGAATGGCGGCGGCCGTCGTGAAGCCGCGTGCTTTCCCGCTCATCATTCATCGTTCTGCATTCATCATTTTTGGACAACCGTCATGTGCCGCTGGCTGTGCTATACAGGTTCGCCGGTCTTTGCGGACACGCTGCTCTTCAAGCCGCAATACTCGCTGGTCGAACAAAGCCAGCACGCGCAGCGATCGATTTATACGGTCAACGGCGACGGCTTCGGCCTGGGCTGGTATGGCAGCCGCCCGTGGCCCGGCATCTATCACGACACGCAGCCGGCCTGGAACGACGACAACTTCCAGAACCTGGCGGCGCAGATCCGCTCGCACATGATCCTGGCCCACGTGCGGGCCACCAGCGGAACGGCCATCCAGCGGACAAACTGCCATCCCTTTCGCTATCAGCATTGGCTGTTTCAGCACAATGGCGAGATCGGCGGCTTCGATCGGCTGCGTCGCGATCTGCAACTGGCGATCGAGCCGGCCCTGTTTTCGCAATTGCGCGGCACGACCGACAGCGAAACCATGCTGCTACTGGCCGCGTCATTCGGCCTGGCACAAGATCCGCTACGGGCGCTTGAACGCATGGTCGGCTTAGTTGAGCGCACGCGCCGCGCGCATCACATCAAGGACGGGTTGTATATGACCGTGGCGTTGACCGATGGCAAGCGCGTATTCGCCGTGCGATACGCCAGCGATCGCGACGCGCCGAGCCTGTATCACAGCCGCAACTTGCACGCGATTCAAGAACTGGGCGGCAAAACCGAGAAACTGCCCGACGACGGACTGCTGATCCTCTCCGAACCGCTCGACGCGGTCAGCGAACATTGGGAAAAGATTCCCGAATCGACAGCCCTGGTCGTTGAAAATGGCAACGTCAGCCAGGTGTCGTTTAAACCCGAAGAGTAGAGAATGATGAATGCAAAATGATGAATGATGAGGGGAAGGAAGGCACTCGACGCAATTCCGACAAGAGTACCTTCGTTCCTCACTTATAACTCATCGTTCATTGCTTCGGCGGTTCATCATTCATCATTTTGCATTCATACTTTTTTCAAGACACCGTCCATGAGACCGCTCAATCATCACAGCGACGAGTCGTTGGCGCCGGCGTACGCGTCGCGCAACTTTGCCCGGCCGATTCCGAAATACGATATTCCGGCCGACGGCATGCCGGCCGC